>JAUZPN010000141.1 GCA_030705885.1 Bacillota bacterium
CATAACCAAAAAAGCTCCCAATTTTGTTGGTATTTTAAAAAGAATGTTTAGTGCTATGCCTCCACCCAATATCTCTGCCATAGCTGTAGAAATTGAAGCTAACATTGCAGAAAATAATACTAAATTTTTCGTCCAAGGCTTTGTGTAAATTGCTGTTGCTTCTGCTAAACAGTATCCAGTTACAATACCTAAATGTGCTGCATTATGCTGAAGAACTATAAGCATTATTGTTCCAAGCGTTACAGTCCAAAGTAAAACTTCACCATACATTGAACCTGCACTTAAATTTGATGCCCAGTTGCCTGGATCAATAAATCCAACAGTGACAAGCAATCCAGGTCCTAAATACTTAAAAAATTCAAGAGCTGATTTATTTGGTATATAAACATGCTTACCTAATAAGTGTTTTTTCATAAATGACCTAACCATGAACATCAACCCCCTAAATTAACTTACTGATTAACAGATAGCAGAAACTTCTAAATAAAAATTTTTTATTTCAACAACATATAAATTATAATTCAAAAACCTTAATGAAAATGATAATTAATATCATCTACGTTAATATTACCTTTTTAAAAATTAAATGTCAACTATATTTATTAATTAATTTAAAATTCTCCCCTTGTGAATAAAAGTATTTCTCTATATTAATACTATATTAAAGTTATTAATTTATTAATGAAATCATGTTTTTAATAAACTCATTCTCGGTATTTATCTCAAATAATATAAAATATAAATTTTACTTAATATTGACTTATTATAATTTTTATTTTATCTTAAGTATACTTTCCTCATCAAATTGGTTCCACTAAATTTACAAATATACTATCCTCGGTCACAAAGTTCCAATAAATTTCTAAAAGAAGCTTTACCTCGCTATCATTTACAAATTAATTGGAACTAAATGTGACCAAGGAAAGTATATCAGTATAAAGAAGCTTCCTAGATAGATTTAGTAGAACTTTATTACTGAGGATAATATGATAGTTTAATTAAAAGGGGGAATTTTTATGGCTTATAACATTATAGATATAATAGATAAAGCTATTAATATAGCTATAAACAGGAAAAATATTTATGAAGGAATAAGTAAAGAAAAATCTAATGCTTCATCTTTAAAAATTATTTCAAAGGCATTAGTAAAAGAAACTGAAAAGACAATTCAATACTATATTTCATTAAAAAATGAATTATCACATCAGTTATTAGATGAAATTGACTTTTCAATATATGACAAAATGTCTTTTTTAATAAATGAATTTAACAAAAAAAAATATCTCATGGAAATTAATAATCCTCAAGAATTTTTTATGTTTTCATATTCTATAGAAAGAGATTTGCATTCCTTATTTGTTGATATTCAAGGCAGATTTGTAAAAGATACAGATGATATGAAGAAGAAAACATATGAGATTTTATCTGATTTAATTACTCAAAAGGCTGAAATTATATTACAAATTGAAGATTTCCTAAAGTAATCATTTTTATTTTTTTAAATATAATAAATATTGTAGACAAAGCAATTTACCTCAGTTATAATAAAGTATAAAAATCGACAAAGGATTGATACAAATGACTGGTAAAACACACATTTCAGTTGGACTTGCAACTGCTGCAATATTATTGCCTCATTCTAAAAATCATGTAGAATTTGGTGTTTCTTTAGGATTTTCTGCTATAGGTGCACTTATGCCTGATGTAGACCAGAAACAAAGCATTTTAGGACATATTATTAATGTATTTTTAATTAGTATTCTTACACTCTTAGTTATCATAAAAGGTATTGGTTTCTTACCAGAATATAAAACATTCTTTAAGAACAATTATATTTTTCACTGGATTTTTGAGACATTGACAAAAAATATACTGCCTTATTCTAATTTATTTACTTTTATTGGCATAGTTATAATATTTATTAGCATTATAATTGCAAGAAAGACTGGTCACAGACATTTTGCTCACAGCATTTTGGGACTTGCTTCCTTCTCACTTGCGATTTATTTAATTTTTGGCAAAGCTCTTCTCATTCCTTTTATAGTTGGTTTCGTATCTCATATGGCAATTGACTTACTTAACTATAAGGGTGAGAAAATATTCTATCCATTTAAACTAGGAGTATGTTTTAACTTAGCTAAATCTGGCGGCAAATTAGACTATTCCATTGCAACTGCTGCATCTATTATTTTTGTTATAATGAGTGTAGTTTAATTAGTTTAACTAATTATTATACTATCCTCTGTCACAAAGTTCCAATAAATTTCTAAAAGAAGCTTCTCTCCGCTATCATTTATAAATTAAGTGGAACTAAATGTGATGAGGAAAGTATATTTTATTAAAATTTAATAAAATCTCCCTCTGCTAAATTGCAAAACGTCCCTGTTTTTGCCTCAATTACCATTTTGGCTTCTTTAACAGGGAATATTGTTTTGCCTGGTTTAAGATCTGATATTTTCTTTATTACTTTCATTTCATCATTAACAAACAACACATCTAAATTAAACTTCATAAAAAAAGTATGAATACTGTTACAAGGGCAAATAGCAATAGACTTATATTTAGGCTGTTTTTGAAACATATATCCTAAAAATCTTTTAATAAAGGTATCTGCTAAATATATTTCTGCAATGACTTTATTTTTATAATACAATTTTTTTATCATATATATTGTCTCCTTTTTAAACATAATATCCTCGGTAACAAAATTTGCTAAATATCTCTAAGTTGTTAACCGTCCCTAAGTTTCTAAGTTTCTAAGTTTTAATTGAATGCTTAAAGTTGTTAACCGTCCCCAAGTTTCAAGTGGTTATTTTGAAAATATGCTTATAATTTTTATTGCAGCTGGTCCTAAAATTATTATAAAAATTGATGGAAATATAAAAAATATTAGTGGAAAAAGCATTTTAACTGGAGCTTTCATAGCCTTTTCTCTGGCTAACTGCTTTCTGTGTTCCCTTAAATTTGCAGATTCAATTCTTAAAATTTTACCTAAACTTACCCCTAATTCATCTGCTTGAACCAATGATGTTACAATCATTGAAAGCTCTTTTATTTCACATCGCTCACCCATATTTTTAAGAGCAGTTTTCCTTTGAATTCCCATTCGTATTTCTTTTAAACTCTTTGCAAACTCATCACAAAGCTCGCCATTAATACTATTTACAACCCTTGCCATTGCCCCATCAAATGATAAGCCTGCTTCTACACTTACTGTAATTAAATCAAGTGTATATGGTAAATCCTTTAAAATTAATTTTTTCCTTTTTTCAATGCTGCTAGATAACATAAATCTAGAAAAGACATTTATAAACAATATTATTATTATTGTTAAAACTAAAACTTTAAAAATATTATGACCTATCATATAAATAAGAATGCCAAATATCAGCGATACAATAAAAGTAATCATTGTCTTAGTATATAAATACTTTTCAGCAGTAATTTTTTTAAGCATTCCTGCTTTTTCAAGTTTTTTATTAAGTTCTGATAACTTGTGATGCGGCGTAGTTTTAATAATAAAATATCCAATTGCATTATAGAAAGGCTTAATTGTTCTTTCTGAAAATGATTTATTACTTATGTCATCATTTTTTACATCATTAATATTACAAACTTGTCCTATTCTATTTTCAATACTTATTTTATCTTTGTAAACTATAGATAAAACTCCATACAAAAGCATGAATATTGAAATAAAAAAAATAAAGACTGAAAAATAAATCATTCTGTTCACCTCTCTTACATATCAATACTAATTACTTTTTTTATCATAATTATGCCTAAAAACTGGCTTAAAACACATGATGCAATCATACCAATTCCTAATGGTGATTTAAATAATAAAAGGATATATTCCTTATTAAATAAATAAATAACTCCTGCTAAAAAAATAGGTATCAACATTACAATTATTCCTGATAGTTTTCCTTGTGCAGTTAATGTTTTCAATTCTCCTTTAATTTTTTGTCTTTCTCTTATTGTGTCAGATATATTATCTAAAATTTCAGATAGATTTCCCCCAATATCTTTTTGTATAAGTATTGCATTTATAATTAATTTTAAATCCTCTGAAGTCATACGTTCTATCATATTATTCAAAGCTTCTTCATCGGAAATACCTAAACTCATCTCTTTTAAAAGCTTTTTAAATTCTTTGGAAAAAGGATCTTTTGTTTCTTCAACTACTACAGAAACAGCCTGCAAAAAAGAATATCCTGCTTTTAATGAGTTTGAAATAATCATTATTCCTTCAATTAACTGTGTATCAAACAGCTTTAATCTTTCCTTTTTTTTGTTTGCAATAATTAATCTAGGTACATTCCATACTATAATAAACATAATTATTACCATAATAAATTTTTTTGTAAGTGCATAAGATAAAAATGAAAAAGCAGCAGAGCTGAAAAGTTTAATTACCAGCAGTTCTTGAACAGTTATAGGTATATCTGCCATTTGTAAATTCATTTCAATTTTCATATCATGTTTTTTATTGTATCTAAAATTTGGAAGTAATTCTGATAATACTTTTAATGGGCTTGTTTTGCTTTTCTTTACAGCTTGAATTTTTTCTTTAATAACATAGTCCTCATCAAAATACTTCAGCTTTTCTATAGGTTTTTCTCTATAAAATAAAGTAAACAATATTGCTGCTGTAAATATTCCAATAAAAAGAAATACTAAAATACTTATTATATATATCATTTTCATCACTTCCAATCTAATAATAAATTGATAACCGTCCCCTGCTTGTTGCCATGCCTCATGCTCAATTGTTGATAACCGTCCCCTGCTTGTTTACCCAATTGCTAAAAGATCTGGCGGGATGCTTATTCCTCTTTCCCTCAGCTTTTGTACGAACTTTGGCATTATTCCAGTGGATACAAATTCACCTTTAACTTTTCCTTTATTATCAAGACCTCTTTGATCAAATTTGAAAATATCCTGAAGGATGATTATATCTCCCTCCATGCCTTGAACTTCTGTTATGTGGGTTATCCTTCTGCTGCCATCCATAAGTCTTGACTGCTGTATTATTAGATCTATTGCCGAAGCTGCTTGGTCCCTGATTGCCTTAATAGGTAAATTCATACCTGACATGAGCACCATAGTCTCAAGTCTTGACAGCATATCTCTTGGTGAGTTAGCATGTCCTGTAGTAAGTGAACCATCATGACCTGTGTTCATAGCTTGAAGCATATCTAGTGCTTCTCCTGAACGAACTTCTCCAACAATAATTCTATCTGGTCTCATACGAAGACAGTTTTTAACTAAATCTCTAATGGTTACCTCTCCCTTACCCTCAACATTTGCAGGTCTTGTTTCAAGTCTTACTACATGGATTTGAGACAGCTGAAGTTCAGCAGCATCTTCTACTGTAACAATTCTCTCATCATGTGGTATGAAAGAAGACAGAACATTTAATGTTGTAGTTTTCCCGCTTCCTGTACCACCAGAAACAACTATATTGAGTCTTCCTTCTACACAATACTTAAGCAGTTCTGCCATTTTAGAATTTAATGTTCCAAAATTAATTAAGTCTTCTACTTTAAAAGGATCTTCAGCAAATTTTCTTATAGTTATTGAAGGTCCGTCAATTGCAAGCGGAGAAATTATAGCATTTACTCTAGATCCATTTGGAAGTCTTGCATCTACCATTGGTGAGCTTTCATCAATTCTTCTTCCAATTGGTGATACTATTTTTTTTATTACATGCATAACATGATCATCATTTTTAAATTTAGCATCTGTGAGTACAAGCTTTCCATGTTTTTCAATATATACATGGTCAGGCCCATTCACCATAATTTCTGTAACATTGCTATCTTTAAGCAAGCATGTGATTGGACCAAAACCTATTATTTCATCTAATAAGTCTTCTTTAATTTTCTTCTTGTCACTACTTGTAAGATTAAGACTTTCTTCTTCTATATACTTCATTATAATGAGGTTAATCTTCTGCTTCAAATCTTCATTTTGATCAGATATATCATTAAAGTTAATATCTAGTTCTCCAATAACTTTATTTTGAATTTTAATCTTTAATTCAAAAAATGGATCGTCTGATTTTTCATTACTTTTACTTGATTTTTTATCGCCATTTATCTCTTCAAGTCTCTTCATTAGGGACATATATACCACCTCTGATCACATAATGTCATTCATCACTTTTTAATAAAATTTTGCACATATCCTGAATTCCTTTTCCTATTTTACTTTTAAAATATTTTGTATTGTCACAAAAAGGCTGACCTTTATTTACTGATGGGATTACTGTGTTCTCATCATCTGGAAGCATAATCAAAATATTATCTTTAAAAGCTTCTTCAACATCTTTTTTATTAATTCCATAGCTGCATGTAAATCTATTTAAAACTAATTTTACCTTTTTATTATCATAACCAAGGGATTTCATAACACCAAATCCAAGCTTAGTATTCTTAAGTGCTGCAATTTCCATTGTTGAAACAAATAGAATTGTTTCTGAAATATCTAATACTAAAAGTGTATTGTCATTAAAATTTATACCTGTATCGACAATTATAATATCATATTCTTTTTGTATTATTTTAATAAGCTTATCAATACTGTCTTTTGATATAAACTCTGCAGCCTCTGGTTTTCCTGGTGCAAAAATAATGTCTAGATTTTCATTATATTTATACAAATATGATTTCATATTTTCATAGGACGTTAACTGTCCATCTTCAATTAAATCTAATATTGTCTTTTCATTATATTTGTTTACCATCATTGAAATATCGCCAAACTGCAGATCCATATCTAAAAGGAGTACTTTTTTGCCAGATTCTTTGCTTAAAGCTACTGCACTATTTAATGCTAAAACTGATTTTCCAACTCCTCCTTTAGAACTAAAGTACGTAATAACTTTTGCATTTCTTATTACTTCTTCATGAAAATGCTGTTTCTGCATTCTTTCCTTATGCTTTTCATATGTTGTTTTTATTGTTTCTACTAATACATCATAGCTGAACGGCTTTATAATATATTCTTTTGCACCATGAAGCATTGCCTTTTTAAGGTATTCGCTTTCTCCCTGCACTGACATTATTATAACTATTACAGAAGGAAATTCATCTGATATTTGTTCTGTTGCTTCTAAGCCATTCATAATAGGCATATTTATATCCATTAAAACTACATCTGGTTTTGCTTTAGGAATAAGTTTAACAACTTCTTCACCATTTCCAGCTTCTCCAACAACCTCAAAGGTTTCACTTTCTAATGTCAATATTTTTTTTATAACTTCTCTGGTATCTTCAACATCATCAGCAATTAATACTTTAATTTTGTCCATGATAACCCTATTGCCTCC
>JAUZPN010000142.1 GCA_030705885.1 Bacillota bacterium
CAATCACTTATTGTAGTAATTATTTTTTCAATTTTATCTTCAGTATCTTCACAGTCCTGAATTCCATTGCAATATTTATCAACATCACGTTTTTCAACAAAGGTGACATTTCCATTATCATAATTATACATATAAAATTCTTTAGCATGTCCAAAATGTTGGTCAATATTAATACCGCTTTTTGAAGCTATTGCAAATTTATATGATACTTCAGGTAATATTTCTTCTTTAATTTCTTCATTAACTTTTTCTGGCTTTTTCTTTTTAATATTTTCACTATTATCTTTATTTCTAAAATCAATTGAACAGTCATTACCTAAAGTGCCTATAGCATCTGCTCTGCACTGTTTACAGTGATACATCTGCTTTAAATCTGATTCACATTTTTTTCTCATATCATTAAGTTCAATATTTGTTACAAGAGGCATTTTTTCAAACACACTGTCTGGTGCAGGTATCATTTGCATGATATTAGTCATAAAAGCACCATATTCTTTAACTTTTTTAACTGTTGCTTCTATGTTAGAATCATTAACCCCTTTTACCATTACAATGTTAACTTTGCATATTACCCCTTTTGAAGTTAAATATTTAAGTCCAAACAGCTGATTGTTTAATATTATTTTTCCTGCTTCAACACCAGTATATCTTGTTCCTAAATAGTTAACTTCCTTATAAATCTTACCTGCAATTTCTGGATCTATAGTATTAATTGTTATCGTAACATGAGAAACTCCAAGTTCAATAATTTCATTTGCATAGAATGGAAGCATCAGTCCATTTGTAGATAAACAAAATGTAGTATCTGGTGATTCAAACTTAATTAACTCAATAGTTCTTCTTGTTTCTTCAAAATTTGCAAGTGCATCTCCTGGACCTGCTATACCAACAACAGACAAATTTTTCATTTTAGCTTTTACAACTTTAAATTTTTCAAGTGCCTCTTCTGGAGTTAACACTTCACTTGTTACACCTGGTCTGCTTTCATTAGCACAGTCATATTTTCTGCTGCAGTAATTGCAGCTTACATTGCACTTTGGTGCAACTGGGACATGCATTCTGGCATAGTCATGAGCACAACCGTTATAACATGGGTGGGTTTTAGTTTTTTCTTCAATACTTATCATATTATCATCCCTCACTACTCTTAGATTCATATTAGCTTTAACTTTTTCACTTGATTTATCTATATGGAACTCTTCATAAATATTTTTTCTATAATTTCTGTCCTTTCTTTCAAGTAAAGTATTAGTAATATTATCTAGAAGCTCAAGAGAACCATAATATCCTGTAAATATTCTTCTTTGTGCACCCATTCTGTCATGAATAGGAAATCCAATTCTTACAAGCGGTATATCAAGCTTCTCGCTTATCCTCCTGCCATCAGAATTTCCTATCATTATATTTGCTTTTAATTCTTTAGCATATTTTTCTATAGTTTCAAAATCAGTATCATTTAATATCATAATATCATCATCTGTTTTATATTTATTACTGTTAATCAGTTTTGCCATTTTAGTATTTTTAGAGCCAGTAGCAATTAAAACAGGTTTAATTCCATTTTCTAAGCATAATGAAGTTATTGAATTTACTAATTCAGGCTCGCCGTATATCACTGCTCTTCCTTCACCATTATATTTATGAGAATCAATTACTGCATCAATATACCTACCTTTTTCGTAAATTAAATCCTGTGGTATTTCTTTCCCTGTTATTTGTGAAATTAATGAAACAAAGTCCTCAGTTGCTTTAAAACCAATTGGAACTGCACATCTGTATAATGGTACTCCAAAAACCTGCTGTAAATACATTCCTGGAGAATAGTCATCATCTACAGTAAGACTCATTTCAATTGTTGCAATAGCTCCGGGCATTTTAGCTATATCTTCTAGTTTTGTCCCACCTTCAGGAATCTTTTTATATTCTTTTAAATGAGGTGAATCTAAAGTGTTTGATACATCTGGCAGCATTATATACTGAGCATCAAATTTATTAAGTATATTTTTAATATTTCTGATGTCACCTGGATTTAAATTTGCACAAATGATATTAATTTTAGCATAGGGGGTAATATCTTCTGCCATTTGCTCAACAATATTTCTTAGTGCTCTATAATATCCTTCAGCTTGAGTTCCACTGTAACCTGGGGATGGGACAGTAATGATTTTAGGTAATGATTTTTTATTATTTTCAGAACAGAATTCTGTTACAATTCTGTTTAAATCCTCCCCTATAGTCTCTGCGAGACATGTAGTCATAACTCCAATAACTTTAGGACTATATAGTTTTATTACATTTTTTAATCCTTTTTTTAAATTATCAGCACCTCCATAAACCGTTCCATTTTCAGTTAATGATGAGGAAGCAATATCTATAGGTTCATTATAATGTGTTGCCATATGCCTTCTGATGTATGTGCTGCATCCTTGAGAACCATGCAGAATAACCATACTTTTTTCAATTCCCTTAAATGCCATTACCCCGCCCATAGGCATGCACATTTTACAAGGATTAATATTTAAATTAACTAAGTTCCTGTTTTTCATAGAATTCACCTCCTAAAATTTAAATATATAATTAAAATCCTGCGTCACTAATTAATTTCCAAACAGGACTATTAATTGACATATCAACTTCTTCTGCAAAATTTTCTGCACCTTCAAAACCGCTAAGTGCATGTTTTCTTTCATGATTATGATCGCAAAATGCTACTCCAAGCTTGTATGCTAAAGGTCTTTCTTTTACACCGCCTACAAGGATATCAGGTCTTTTTTCTAATATAAATTTTTCTAATTCTGAGGGATTAGTATCGTCAAGTATTACTGTTCCTTCATTACACAAACTTTTTATTATGTCATAATCCTCCTGCTTTCCAGTTTGTGTTCCGACCATTACAGTTTCCATACCTAATTCATTGAACTGTTTTATTAGTGAAATGGCTTTAAATCCTCCTCCTACATATATGGCAGCTTTTTTACCTTTTAATCTATTTTTATAATATATTAACTTACTAGAAATCTTTTTTTCTTCTCTATCAAGCATGACTTTAGTTTTTCTTTTCATTTCATCATTTCCAAGAATATCAGCAATATTTAATAGTGAACTTTTTATATCTTCTATTCCTAAAAAACTTACTTTAATAAATGGTATATCATAAAGTTCTTCCATTTGTTTTGCAAGATAGACCATGGAACCAGCACATTGAACAATATTTAAGGCTGCTCTAGGTGCATTCATTATTTCTTCTGTTTTCCCATCTCCAGTTATCTTTGAAACAACTTTTACTCCCATTTCCTTTAAATATTTTTGCAGAATCCAAATCTCTCCTGATAGATTAAAATCACCTAAAATATTTATTCCTTCAATTTTTTCTTTATTTTCATCTTTTTTCTTACCCATTAAATCAATTAAGGCATTGCAGGCAAGTTTATAGCCTGTGGATTTGTTTCCTGCAAAACCCGGAGATTTCACGGAAATAACTCTTATAGAATATTTTTCTTCAGCCTTTCTGCAGACTGCTTCAACATCATCACCAATAACACCAACAATGCAAGTTGAATATATAAAAATTACCTTTGGTGAATAATTGGCTACTACTTCATCAATAGCTGCAGCAAGCTTCTTTTCTCCTCCAAAAATAACATCTTCCTCTCTCAAATCAGTAGAAAAACTATTTCTATAAACTTCTTCTCCACTGCTTAAACTTCCTCTGATATCCCAAGTATAGCTTGCACAGCCTATAGGTCCATGCACAATATGATAAGCATCTGTTATTGGGTTTAATACAACTCTAGCCCCACAGTATACACAAGCACGCTGGCTTACTGAACCTGCTACACTCTCTGCATCACACTTAATGCCTTTGTCATTTTTCTTTGAATTATAACAAACTGAAGCTTCTCTTTCTTTAATAATTTCTATCTTTTTCTTATCTGCTTTAATTTTTACTTTTTCTTTTGTTTTATCTTCAATTAATTCTTTATCATCATTGGTTTTATAATAATCCTTACAAGCGTTTTCCATGAAGTCACCTCCTAAAATTTAATTTATTAACAAAATTCATTTTACTATTTACTCTGTTACTTACTTATTTAGAAAATAGCTTGTCACTATTTTCATTCATTGTTGTGGTGTTGTCAGAATAAATGTTTAGGTTACTATTTACTTTACTTTAAAAGCTTTATACAATTGAGAATTTATAATGGAGAGTTAAGAGTTAATAGAATTTTTGTGAGTTAGTAGATGAAAAAACGCCGCTTCTCTTAACTCTCCATTAAGTAAATCTTATCTTACAGCTTCAAAATCTTCTTCTGAACATTCTCTTTCAATTTTATCAAGTATAGCATTACTAATTTTTTCAACTAATCTTATGCTGCCTGCATATCCAAAATCAGGGCAGTAGTAATGTCCATATCTATCAATTATAGGGAAGCCAAATCTTACATGAGGAATGTTTTCTTCTCTAGCTATATATTTGCAATATGAATTACCAATGATTAAATCTACACTTTCATTTTTAATCCATTGATGCATATCAAATAAATCTCCAAGGGCTTTAACTTTACTTCCTTCAATACCTGCTTTTGCTAAAATTGCATTTACTTTTCTTACAAATTCTTCACCAGGAGTTCCTGTAATAACATACTTAGGAATCATTCCTAATGAAATAACAAACTCTGTTAAGGAAATTACTAAATCTGGATCTCCGGCAATTGCTACTTTCTTTCCGTTAAAATATTGATAGCTGTCAATCATCAAATCAACTAGCTGACCTCTTTCTTCTTCTAAACTTTCTGGAATTTGCTTACCAGTAATTTTAGCTAATTCAAACACAAAATTGTCAGTAGCATCAATACCTATTGGTGCATTCAATGTTTTAAATGGTACTTTACATTTCTTTTCAAGTGCTACAGCAGGATCCTCTGAAGCAACTTTTCCAAGTGCAATAGTCATATCTGAATTCCCAGTATCAATTATATCAGCAATAGTTGTACCACCCTTTGGATACATTTCAAATTTTCCTGTAGTAGGAGCATCTAAAACTCCGCTGGTATCAGGTAAAATAATATATGGAATATCCATTGCTTTTAATATTTTCTTTATTTCTCTCATATCTGCTGGAGAAACAAAACCAGGAATTACATTTATCTTTCCATTCTTAGTTTTATTATTTTTAGCTAGATAATTGATAAAACCTTTTACCATATTTGAAAAGCCAGTAACATGTGATCCTACATAACTTGGTGTATTTGTATGAATAACATATTTACCTTCTGGTATATCCATTTCATTAATATAAGTTGGCAAATCATCACCTATTGTTTCTGACAAACATGTTGTGTGAACTGCTATTATATCAGGATCATATAGCTTCCATATATTTGTAACAGCTGTTTTTATATTTGAACCTCCACCAAATACGCTGGCACCTTCTGTAAATGAACTTGTACTAGCCATAGCTGGTTCTTTGTAAGTTCTTGAAAGTATAGTTCTATGAAAAGAACAGCATCCTTGAGAACCATGACTGTGAGGCAGACAATTGTGTACACCAAGAGCTGCATACATTGCACCTACTGGCTGACAAGTTTTTGCTGGATTTATTGTTAATGCTTTTCTATCATATATTTCTTTTGGTGTTGCATCTAACATTACACCTCACCTCCTGTTATTTTTCCTTCTAACATGGGTTCCTTCCTCCATGGTGGAGTTACATATTTCCATGCTGGAGTATAAACACCAGCTGTTAATTCTCTAGCAAATATTACTGCACCTTTAAAACCTGCATATGGTCCAGTATAGTCATATGAATGAAGCTGCCTTGACAATACTCCACTTTTCTGAATAATATATTTTTCTTTTATTCCTGTTAGGAACATATCAGGTTTCAATAATTTTATAAGTTCCTCTGTTTCATGCTGGTTCAAATCATCTATTATTATAGTGTCATTGTCCATATACTTTTCCATACCTGTATAACTACTTAATGAAACTCCTGCTTTTTTAAGTTCCTCTATTCTTTCTGCTGGTAATTGAACATGGTACTTTTCTTCATCCTTAGTTACAGTAATTTCAGGAATGTTCTTAGTATCAGCATCCAATTTAATTGTTGGTATTACATCTCTTCCTTCATAATCATCACGGTGAGCAAATTCAAAACCAGCAACTAACGTTTTTACACCAAGGTCATTTAAAAGTACTTGATAAGTATGTGCTCTTGAACCTCCAACATAAAGACATGCTGTTTTTCCTTCAAGCTTTTGTTTATAGAAAAGCATATCTGCTTCAATTTCTGCTAGTTCTTCTTTAATAACTTCTTCAGTTCTCTTAGTTATCTCAGGATCATCAAAGAATAAAGCCATTTCTCTTAATGTTTCAACTGTTCCTTGAACTCCTATGAAGTTGCATTTAATCCATGGTATCCCATATTTTGTTTCCATCATTTCTGCAATATAGTTTATAGATCTGTGGCACTGCACAATGTTTAAGTCTGCTAAATGTGCATTTTGAACATCTTCATACTCAGCATCACCGGTTAAAGTGGCTACAATATTATAACCTATTTTTTTAAGAAATCTTTCAATTTCCCAAGCATCTCCACCGATGTTGTATTCACCAAGTATGTTAATTGAGTACTTCTTAGATTCATGAGTTCCAGTTCCTATAATATCACTCATAACAATATTATTAGCAATATGGTGTCCTGCAGATTGAGATACGCCTTTATATCCTTCACAGCTGAAAGCAAGTACTGGTATACCATAAAGTTTTCTAGCTTCTGAAGCAACAGCATTTATATCATCACCGATTAATCCAACTGGGCAAGTTGCATATATACCAATTCCTGTTGGGTGAAATAATTCAACTGCTTCTCTTATTGCTTCTTTTAATTTTGGAACACCACCAAATACAATATCACTTTCCTGCATATCTGTTGAAAATACATATTCATTAAAATTTTTACCATTCTCAGGAGTTCTTGACTTATACCTTCTGCCGCCCCAAGTGTAAAAAGAGCAACCTATAGGACCATGAACAATATGAACCATATCTTTAATAGGTCCCATAACAACACCTTTACAGCCTGCATAGCAGCATCCTCTAGCTGTTATTATTCCAGGAACAGTTCTTACATTAGCTTCAATAACTGGAATCTGATCTTCTTCTGTCTTTCCAGCCATATGCTTTTTTCTAACTTTAAAAGTTTTAGCTGTATAAGCTTCTAAAACTTCATCAACAACTTTTTTCATATCACTCATTTATAATCACCTCACTTCATTTTATATTGCA
>JAUZPN010000143.1 GCA_030705885.1 Bacillota bacterium
CACTGCATAAAGTTATATTAACCTTTAAAGCATTTTTCATAAGTTTTTCTATTATTTTATACTGCTGAGGTGTAAAGCTTGAAAACTCATCTATCCATATTTCTGAATTTTTAATCATTTCACTTTTATCTATTTTAGCTGATAGCATAGTTAAATCATCTTCTGCATCAACATAATTTTCGTGAAGCTTGTTATCAAATTTTTCATATATTAAGCTTAAATCTGCTATCTTATTTTGAAGGACTTCATCACGAATTAATTTTGATATTGACTGGTTTAAATCTTCAGGTAAAATATTATATCTTTTAAATTCAGTTATCATATCTGAAATTGTATTGATAAATCCCTGCTGCTTTCCAGCTTTTTGAAAGACCTTAAGCTGACCTCTTGTCTCTTCCATTACTTTATTTATCAGCATAATCTTACCTACAGAATTCATATGCTGTCTCGTTATGCCGCCAACTTCATTAAACACTCTGTAAGCCATTCTTTTAAAGCTTAACACTTTGATTTTAGTATTGCCTTTTTCTCCAACTATTTCTATTATGTTTTTATCTGATTGAAATGAAAACTGCTCTGGTACTAACAATATATTTATTTTATTATCATATTTTTGTACACTTTTTTTTATATCTTCCAAGCAAAATCGGCTTTTACCGCTGCCAGAAGGACCATATATCATTCTCAAACTCATAGTTTCACATCCTCTATATGATTTAAACATAAAATATACTATTCTGTGTCACAAAATTCCAATAAATTTCCAAAAAGCTTTCCTTGCTATCATTCATAAATTAATTGGGACTAAATTTGCCCATTGAAAGTACAAATATAAATGAGGCTGAAAGTATATAACCTCAACCCCATAATATAACTATTTTGCTATCGTAAAAAAGAATTTTGGAACAAACTTCTTTAATCTTTCAGGTACTGCATTCAAATCATTATTTGTTATGCCTCCAACAAATAAAAGTGCAATAATATAAACAATGATTCCTATAATACCACTAACTGCAAGATTCAGCAATGTTATTGCAGCTTTACTTCCAAACCCATTTGCTTTTAATAAAATATTCAAACTAAAATTAACTACATACATAGCTACTCCCATACCTGCAGAAGCTATTAATGGCTTAATAGAATACTTAAATAGTTTAAACTCAATATTAAGCTTTTTCTTAATAGTAAAATGATTTAAAATTAATGGTATCATGTAACATATCATACTGCCTATAACTGCACCTGTAATATTAATGCTTGGTATACCTACAAGAATGTAATTTGTAATTATCTTAAAAATGATACCAGCAAGTATATTAAAAGTAGCAGAATATAATTTCCCCATACCTTGAAGAATGGTGCTTTGAATCAATACAACAGACCAAAAAATAATTACAGCAGAGCCCTTAAGGAGTAATAATGCACCTTCTTTTCCACTGAAAAATGATATTATAGAATACAGCGGCTTATTTAACACTGCCATTGATACCGCATATGGAATTGACATAAAAAAGCATACTCTAAATGCAAAATTAATTTTTTCTTCAATTCCTTTTCTATTTTGCAGTACTGATTCTCCTGAAATTGCAGGCAGAATTGTCGAAGAAAGAGCAGAAATTATTGAAACCATAACATTTAATAGTGTATTGTAATAATATAAATCAGCAAATTTAGTTTTAACACTATTTTGTCCAAATCCAGCAGCAACTAACCTTCCTGTAATATTAAAAGTATCTAATAAATTACCTGCATATTGAAGTCCCATACAGATTGTTATAGGTGCTGCATATTTCAGTATTTTTCTTATAAGATATTTATTAGAGTGCCTTTTAGCATGTACATCTTGAAGCTCGCCTGCTTTTCTATATTTTTTATTTAAAATTATTAAATAAATTAGTGCTGCAAAAGCCCCTAATGTAGTTCCTACCGTACCGCCGGCACAACCCCATTCTACACCCTTTTTTATAAGTATCTTAGCAAATAATAGACTAAAAATCAAATTCATTACTTGTTCTATTATCTGTGAAACAGCTGTTGGAGTCATATTTCTTTTTCCCTGAAAATATCCTCTATAAACAGATAATACTGGAGTTATCATTATTGTAGGCACTAAAAATCTTATTGATAAAGCTGCCTGAGGGAAAGTAAGACCTGCTAAAAAATTTGCTGATATATACATTAAAAGTCCAAGTATTATTCCAACAAGCATCATTAACGCCCTTGACATCTTAAAGCTTTTTGCTGCATCCTTTGGATTCCCCACAGCAGTATATTCTGCAATTATTTTAGATATTGCTATAGAAATACCGGAATTTGCTACTACATATATAAATGTAAAAACCTGATAAGCTGCTGCATATGTACCATAACCTTCATGCGTTATTATAGCAGTTAAAAAAGGTACATAAATTAATGATATAAACTTCATTATAATAGTTGCAGCTGATAGTACAGCAAATCCCTTAGTGGTAGATTGTTTCTTCATTTTTTACTCCTTAAAACTTAAATACATCATTTTTTATCTTTTTTAATACAGGCGGGATACTCTCGCTTATTGTTTTATTCTCCATATATTCTAGTAAAGCAGGACAGTCTTTAAAAATCATTTTATATGCATAAAGATATTGATAGTTAAGACCATACTTATTCACAAAAAAGCTATTAATTTCTTTATTGCCATATTTAGAATCGCCCACAATAGGGTTATTAAGACTGCTTAAGTGCGTTCTAAGCTGATGACTTCTTCCTGTAATCAAATCTATTTCTATAAAAGAATATATTCCACAGCTTTGAATAGTTTTAACCTCCATAGCAATTTTTTTAGTGTTTGGTTTAGCACTGTCATATATTTTTGAAATATTACTGTCCTCATCCTTTGATATGTAAGCTTCATAAATTCCATCTTTAATTCTTCCTTTTACTAAAGCTTCATAATATTTTTTAATTCTTCTTTCTCTTATCATTTCATTAAGAGCCTTTAAGCTTTCGTAGTTCTTTCCATATAACACAATACCAGAAGTATTTCTATCAAGCCTATTACATGGTGCAGGAGTGAAAGTAACCTCTTTTTCCGGCTCATAATCACCTTTATCAAATAGATATGAAAGTACATAATCTGTCAGTGTTGCATCTCCATTTTTACTATCAGAATGTACTAATACACCTGGCCATTTTTCAACTATAAGCATATTTTCATCTTCATATGTAATCTTTAATTTATTATCTATTCGAATAAATTTTTCTTTTTTCTCTGTAGAGGATATTTCTCTTGTTTCAATTATATCTCCCTGCATTATACTGTATTTTTCCTTTACCTTTTTTCCATTTACTTTTATATCCCCTTTTCTAAGGCTTCTGTATATTGCACTTAAAGGAACATCCTTAAGCCATTTCCTTATAAATTTATCAATTCTCTGTCCTGCTTCATTTGGTCCTATTTCTATTTTCATTTGTCACTCTCCTATTTTGCTGTTTTTATAACCTTTCAATTTAAAGGTTTATATTTTTATATTTGATTCAAAAAATCATAAGCAACCTTGCTTTGTATTGCTGCACCAATAGATAGGCAGTCTTCATCTATATCAAATAGACTTCCATGAGCAGGATTTACTATACCTTTTTCTTCATTTGCACAGCCTAAATAATAAAAAGCAGCTGGTTTTTTAAGAGAAAAGTAAGCAAAGCTTTCAACTCCCATACTTGGATTTTTAAGACTAAGTATATTCTCTTTACCAATGATACTTTCTGCTGCAGATGAAACAATCTTCAGCATATTATCATCATTATACAGACATGGATAACTTTCTTCTATATTTATTTCACATTTTCCTCTCATAGAACTTACTATACCTTCTGTTACTTCCACAAGTCTCTTTTTAACATAAGTCCTATGTTCAGTTTTCATTGTTCTAATTATTCCTGATATAGTAACTTCTTCTGGAATTATATTTTGAGCTGTTCCTCCATGTATTGAGCCTACAGTAATTACTGCTGGATCTGTAGGAGGTATCTCCCTGCTTATAATAGTCTGAAGTGCTAATATTACATTACTGCTGATTACTATTGGGTCAATTGTAGAATCTGGATGTGCTCCATGTCCGCCCCTTCCTTTTATTTTAATTGTAAATGGATTTGAAGCTGCATTTACAACATCACTTTTTAACCCTATGAAGCCTGTATTTATTTTTTCGTCTACATGAAGTCCAATTACTCCATCTACTTCTGGGTTGTCTAAAACTCCTTCTTCAATCATAAATCTTGCTCCGCCAACAGTTTCTTCAGCAGGTTCAAATATTAATTTTACATTTCCTTTAAGCTCACTCTTTATACTATTTAATATTTTAGCTGCTCCCATTAATACAGCTGTATGTCCATCGTGACCACAAGCATGCATTCTGCCTTCTATCTTTGAAGCATATTCCTTTGTGCTGTTTTCTTTGAGTGGAAGAGCATCCATATCTGCCCTTAATGCTATAGTTTTATTGCCATTTCCACGAATTACAGCACAAACGCCTGTTTTAGAAACTTCTTTAAATTCAATACCTTCACTTTTTAAAAACTCTTTTATAATTTTAGATGTTCTATATTCTTCAAAACCAAGCTCTGGATTTGAATGAAAATCCCTCCTCCAACTAACTATTTCATTGTTAATACTTTTTGCTTTTTGCAAAAAATCTATCATTACACTACACATCCTTATAACATTTAATTTATACTATCTTATTCCCAATAAATTTTAATATCATCACCATCATTAAGTTCATCATAATAGCCAGCATTTTTTCCATTAATAAGCAAAATAAGCTTTCCTTTTGGAATTATCAGTTGAAAGTCTATATAATCAAAAATATCTATAAATATATATTTCTCTTTTCCTTTTAAAACAACTCTTTTTTCATTGACTATTATCTCTAAATTATTGATTATCTCCGTCTGATCTTTTTTATCTAAGTTTTTTGGTTCATTTTCTTTATCAAGATTTTCTTTTATATTATCTCTTTCACTGTCTTCAACATTTAATTCAGCCTTATCAATATCAACCTGCTCAGCATTCCTGCTGTAAATTCTCTGACCTTCTTTTATTTTATAATCATCAGATAATTCTTCAGCATCTGAAAAATATTTTATTTCTTTATTTTCCTCATCAAAATATTTTATATACTCTCCTAACGTTTCAGGTAATATAATTTTTACTGAATCACCATCTTTAATATAATCCTCAAGCTTTGCTCTCTCTTCATTTATAAACACTACTGGCTCAATAAACTTTATTTCATCATTTATGTAAAAGCTTATTGAATATACTTCCTGTATAAAATCTCGCACCTTTGGTATAGCATCTTTTCCATCTTTAGCAAATTCAATATCTATATTATCACCCTCGGATACTTCTGAATCCATATTTTTAGGAGTACCATTTATTTTTATGACTGAATTAACTGCTAACGATCCAAATGCTACTCTCTTAATATCATTCAGTATGAATTTTATATTCTTTCCGTTTTTACCTATGAGCATTTTAGGATCAATTCCTGCCTGCATTATAACATCCATTACAGTATTATTATGAGAATTAAATAAACTTACAACACTTCCATTAAGAAAAATATCAATAAAATCATGACCCATTTTTTTAATAGAAACCAATGCAATTCCTAGTACAGTAACTCCTATACTCCCAATACTTTTATCCTCAGTTACACAATCTGTTACTGCTTCTCTTCCTTTAACAGCTACTCTTTGCAAAGGCAACCCAAGCTTTTCAGATATCATCTCTCTAAGTCCTAGAGTATGTACTCCGCCGCCTACTAGAAAAACAGCATTAGGTGCTTTTCCATTATTAAGATATAATATTTTACTGGCTATTTCATCAGCTATTTTATCTACAACTGGTTTTATTACTTTTAATATGTCCTCTTTCGAAACTTGGTTTTCCAATCCTAGAACATCTATATACTCAATAATTTCCTTTGAATCAGCTTCTTTTTTCATTTTTTCAGCTGTATTAAAATCTACTAGGAAATTTTTTGCTATTACTTCTGTAACCTCATCTCCAGCAACAGGCACCATACCATATGCGTTAATCGTATCATTGCTGCATATAGCAACATCGGATGTTCCTGCGCCTACATCTACTAAAGATAAATTAAGCAGTCGTAAATTTTGGGGAATCGCTGCCTCCATAGCTGCAATTGGTTCTAATGTAAGATTAACAACCTCAAGCTGCTGTTTTTCAGTTACAGCATAAAGACTGTCAACTACAGTTCTTGGAAGAAAAGTTGCAATAACCTCAGCTGCTATTTTATCACCTTTATGTGACAATAGATTTGTTATCATATATCCATTTAAATAATAATTTTTAACACTATATCCAACACAATAAAGTTTACCCTCTGTAGAATGATTTACTTTTTCCTCAGCTTTTTTTACCGCAGTAAGTTCAAGACTTCTCACTATATCTTTATCAATTTCCTTATACTCAATATTCATTTCTGCCTTTACATTAGTAGTTTTTAAAGACCTTCCTGCAGCTGCTATAGCAACCTTAGTAAGCTTAAAATTCAGCTTACTTTCCAATTCATTCTTAACTATCTCTACACCTTTTGAAACTAAGGATATATCATGAATCTGACCATCTATCATAGCTCTTTTTTCATGTTCTGCATAGCTTTCTGCTATTACCACAAATTTTTTATCTCTAACTATACCTACTGTACCTTTAAGAGATCTTGTTCCAATATCAAGAGCGAATATAACTTCATTTGGATTAATATTTGTATAGTCCATTTTCATTAAATATTCCTTTCTTAACTATAATTTAATAATAAAATTATATACCATATAATGATAACATTCAACAAAATACGTTCCTTTTCCTTTAATTCATAATTTGAGCAAATTATAATGTTCCTACTCACCTTGCCTCAAGCTTATCCTTAAATTTTTCTAAAGTCTTATCTCCAATTCCTCCTATTTTCTTTAAATCATCAATAGTTTTATAATTTCCGTTTTTTTCTCGATATTGAACTATCTTGTCAGCAGTAACAGGCCCTATACCAGATACTTTATCTAATTCCTCTTTAGTTGCTGTGTTAATATCTACCTTTCCATCACTGCTTATACTTGATGAAGCAGCTGATGCTAAGCTATTACCACTGCCTGCTTCACCTTTTTTCTTCACCACTATACAG
>JAUZPN010000144.1 GCA_030705885.1 Bacillota bacterium
ATAGAGGTAAAAGCAGAAGCCAATCTTAAGGCGAAAAGTCTAAAAACTTATTATGACAAATTCAATCCTGAAATTTCTGTCCGTATGTCTATGTCAGATTATAAAAAAGAAGAATGGATTGTGAATCTGCCGTTATATGCAGTTGAGCAAATTATAGATATAATTTAGTATCCTCAATTTTAGATTTTAACAGAAACCATATGATTATTCTGATTCTAAAATACTTCTATTAAATTCAAACCAAAAAACCGACATTTTACTTGATTTATTTACAAAAAAGGTTTAAAATTTTTATGAAAAGTTCATAATTTTAATTCACATATTATACTTTCCTTATCACATTTAGTTCCAATAAATTTGTGACTGAGGATAGTATAAAATATATTTTTTACGAAAGGGCGGTGAAATGACTGATTTTTATATAAAATCAGTTAGAATAATGGCAAAAAAATTATCTTTAGATTTGTCTAAAACTTCATCATTTTTGAAAGATGATGAAATTACAAACCTTCAACCATTTGTTACAGCAGCTCATGACATGTTACATAATAAAACTGGTGCAGGAAATGACTTTTTAGGATGGATTGACCTTCCAGTTAATTATGATAAAGAGGAGTTTGACAGAATAAAGAAAGCAGCTAAGAAAATAAGAAGCAATTCTGATGCACTTATTGTTATTGGAATTGGAGGTTCTTATCTTGGAGCAAGGGCTGCAATTGAAATGTTATCACATACATTTAATAATACTTTAGAAAAGGGAAAAAGAAAATCTCCAAAAATTTTCTATGCTGGAAATAGTATTAGTTCTACATACTTAGCAGATTTGCTTGAGGCAGTAGATGGATTAGATATTTCTGTTAATGTAATATCAAAATCAGGAACTACAACTGAGCCTGCTATTGCATTTAGATTATTCAAAGAATTATTAGAACAAAAATATGGTAAGGAAGAAGCAAAAAATAGAATATTTGCTACTACAGATAAAGCTCGTGGTGCTTTAAAGGATTTAGCAGATGCTGAAGGTTATGAAACTTTTGTTATTCCTGATGATATAGGCGGAAGATTTTCAGTACTTACTGCCGTAGGTCTTCTTCCAATTGCAGTTTCAGGTGCTGATATTGAAAAGATTATGAAGGGTGCTGCTGATGCAAGAGAAGTTTACAGTGTAAGTGATCTTTCTAAGAATGAATGCTATAAATATGCTGCAGCAAGAAATTCTTTATACAGAAAGGGAAAGACTACTGAAATTGTTGTTAACTATGAACCAAGTCTTCATTATTTTGGCGAGTGGTGGAAGCAGCTCTATGGTGAAAGTGAAGGAAAGGATAATAAAGGTATATTCCCTGCAGCAGTAGATTTTTCAACAGATTTACATTCAATGGGTCAATACATTCAAGAGGGTGTAAGAAACATTTTTGAAACTGTTGTTAATGTTGAAAAAACACGAAAGAAGATTGTTTTAAGTGAAAGTGCAGAAAATGTTGATGGATTGAATTTCCTTGCAGGAAAGGAAATGGACTTTGTAAATAAAAAAGCTTTCCAAGGAACATTATTAGCTCATAATGATGGAGGAGTTCCTAATATAGTTATTAATCTTCCAGAAATGACTGCTTATAATTTTGGATATATTGTATACTTCTTTGAAAAAGCATGCGGCCTTAGTGGATATCTTCTTGGAGTAAATCCATTTAATCAGCCTGGTGTTGAAGAATATAAGAAGAATATGTTTGCACTACTTGGTAAGCCAGGTTATGAAGATAAAAAAGCAGACCTTGAAAAAAGACTTAAATAGTAGCTTATGAGAATAATTGTAGATGCAGATGGATGCCCTGGCAGAAGCATTATCGAAAATCTTGGAAAGAAATTTAATATACCTGTTATTATGTATTGTGATATTAATCATATATTAAGCAGTGATTATGCTTCTGTAAAGTATATGGACAGCGGTTTTCAAAGTGTTGATATGGCTATTGCAAACGAAGCTTTTGCAAATGATATTATTGTAACTCAGGATTTTGGAGTAGCAGCTATGGTGCTTGGCAAAAATTGCAGTGCTATTAGTCCTAAAGGTTATATTTATGATGATGATAATATGGATAGATTACTTTTTGAAAGGCATATTTCACAAAAAGTAAGAAGGTCTGGAGGAAAAACTTCAAATCCTAAAAAAAGAAAAACAGAAGATGATGAAAGACTTTACAAAAATCTTCTTAAACTAATTGAAAAAAAGCTTTAATGGAAATTTCCATTAAAGCTTTTTTGTACAATAATTAATTATTCTTATAATAAACACAAGTACTTATTCCTGAAGCTTCAAGATGAAAGTCTGTAACTGTTCTTATAATCTCTGTACCTGAAACATAAACATCTGTAACCTGTTTCCATGTGCCAAATGGGACATGAATTTTTACAGGGTATGTGTTTGCATTGTATATTACAATAATGTCCTTCCAAGAGTCTCCATTTGCATAATCTTTTAAAATATAAGCTACTACATTTCTAGGTGTATTACATATAAATTCAATATGTGAAGCTAGATATTCAGTATCATTCATCCTAAAAGCAGGGTGCTCTTTTCTCAGCTTAATAAGTCCTTTATAATATGCAAAGGTGTCTAAAAAGTGTGCTTTTCTTTCCCAATCTAATCTATTAATATAATCTGGTGATTTGTAACTGTTCTCAATTTTGTTTTTTGTTCTGCAGAACTCTTCACCTGAGCATAAAAATGGTATACCTTGACTGGTTAATACTATGCTGTTTGCCAGCTTATGCATTTTCTTTAATTCTTCAAAGCCTGATCCTCCATTAGAAATTTCCAGCTTATCCCATAAAGTATTATTATCATGAGCTGAAACATAATTTATAGATTGATCTGGTGTTTGAAATAATCCATAATTATTAAAATTAATGCTTGCTGTTACGCATTTCTTTATCTGCTGCTCCAAATACTGCTTGCCGCTTACAAAACCAGTATCCCATGCATTAAATACGCTTCCTTTTAATGTATCACGAATCATATCATTAAAATGTCCTATATGAGGCATTTTATATGCATTTGATATAATTGCTTTATCTTCTTCAGGAAGTTTGGTGCCTAAATTCCAGCCTTCACCATAAAGCATTATTTTACTGCTTATATTATTTAAACTTTCTCTTATTAAGTTCATGGTTTCAACATCATGAATTCCCATTAGGTCCACTCGAAAACCATCAATATGGTATTCTGTTGCCCAATAAATCATAGAGTCTATCATAAATTTTCTGAACATTAAACGCTCTGAAGCTGTATCATTTTCACAGCCGGTGCCTTTTACAAAAGAGCCGTCATTATTAAATCTAAAATAATACCCAGGAAATATTTTTTCAAAATTATTATTTTCTTCTCCAGCATAATGGTTATATACTACATCCATATTTACACATAATCCATTTTTGTGAAGTGTTTGAATCAGCTCTTTAAGTTCATATATCCTGCAGTTTGGTTCATACGGATTAGTGGAGTATGAGCCTTCAGGTGCATTATAATTTTGAGGGTCATATCCCCAATTATAATTTTGAGGATTTTTTTCATCTACACTATGAAAGCTGAAATCAAAAAATGGCATAATCTGAACATGTGTTACTCCAAGCTCCTTTATATGGTTTAATGCAGTAGAAATACCTTTACTAGAAAAAGTATTTTCTTCGCAGAGTCCTATAAATTTGCCTTTGTTTACAACTCCGCTGTCTGGATGAATTGATATATCTCTAATGCTGGTTTCATATAGTATTGCATCTGTAAAATTATTAATTACAGGTGAATTGTCATTTTTAAAGCCTCTAGGGTTGGTTTCAAGCAAATCAGTAATATAACCTCTGTGGCCGTTTATTCCTAAAGCTTTAGCGTAAGGGTCTACTGCTTCATTAATTCTATTGTAAACTTCTACTTCAAAGGTATAGTACATATTTTTAAGGTTCTGTCTTATAAGTACATACCATACACCATCGATTTCTTTCATTTCATGTTTAATAGATTTCTCATTTTCATATGGCTCAGAACTCATATATAGAAGCAGTTTTACAGAAGATGCTGCAGGAGACCAAAGTTTAAATATTGTATATTCTTTTGAATATAAAATTCCTAAAGGTCCATCATGGTAATAAATCTTATTAAATTCTTTTGAATTAAAAATATCTGTATATATAACTTTTTTGGTTATATTTTCATAGCTAATATAACATTCATTTTTTATATTAATATTGTCTTTAAGCTCAAGCTCAACTTTATTGTTACAAATGGTATAACTCTTAATATTTGCTATATTTCCTTCACCGTTCATTAATATTAGTTTTTTTATGTCAAAGCAGGATAGATCATCAGCATGGAAAATAACTTTTTTGAATTCAGTAACACAAGCATCATATAATTTCATGATTGACCCTCTTTCTATATAAAATACAATTTGTATTTTATATAAGTATAAATTAAAGAAAAATATTTAGCAATATACTAATATATTATTAACATTTTTTAAAAATGTAAACAAAAGTATATACCAAATTATGTAATTATAGTATAATATAAAAGTAACTTGCCAACAAAAATTATTATACTATATTTTATTAAGAACATATAGTATATGTTGTTCAAAAAACATTAAACTTTTAAATTTTTTTATATTTGAAAAAATTTAGATTTAAAATTAAATATAAATAAAATTATTATACTATTCACGGTCACAAAGTTCAAAAGAAGCTTATCTATAATATTATCTATAAATTAAGCTAAACTTAATGTGACCATGGAAAGCACAATTATACTATGTTTGGTCACAAAGTTCCACTAAATTTCTAAAAGAAGCTTATCTCAGCTATAATTTATAAATTAAGTGGAACTAAATGTGACGAACAAAGTAAAATATATAAAATGGTATACAGGGGATGAGAATATGAATGAAATTAATATTCAATTTAATAAACAAAGTCCGCAGGAAATTGGTTCTGAAATTGAAATTAAGGCTCAAAGTGAGAATTTAGAAAAATTATTTTATAAATTTATAGTTGGTATTGATGGAACATGGAAAACTATTCGTGATTTTAGTTTAGAAGAGAATGCTTTATGGATTCCTCAAGAAGAAGGAAAATATATTATTATGGTACAAGCTAGAAAGGAGAAAAGCACGCGTTCTTTAGATTTTGTTTCACGAATAGATTATTTAATAGGTTTGTCAAAGGAAAAACTTATATCAGCTGTTAATATTGATAAAGTAAAATATAAAGTTGGTGAAAAGATTAATATTTCAGTTGAATCCTCTAATAATGCACTACTATACAGGTATTGGGTAAAAGAAAAAGATAAATGGGAGCTTATAAAAGATTATTCGTCTGAAAATACTTTAGTTTGGAGTGTAAAAAATTCAGGAAGTCAAGAAATATTAGTAGAATGCAAGCACTGTGATTCTCAAAATAATTTTGATGATTTTCAAAAAGTTCAATATGAAGCCTCAGACATTGATGGTGTTGATATAAGTGATTTTAGAACATTAAGCAGTAATTTGATTACTGGAAATGAATTGGTTTTTAGAGTTGATGCATTGCATGAAGATTTAAGGTCTGTGTTATTTAAATTTGTTAAAATAAAAGCAAATGGTGATACAGAATGTGTTCAGGATTATTCAACAAAAAAGGTAGTTAGTTTTATTGAGAAGATTCCTGGCGAGTATAAACTTCTATGTATGGCAAAGGATATGTATTCTCAAAAAGAATTTGATGACAGGGCAATAATAAGCTATAAGGTTAAGCCATATAAGGAAATTATTATTCGCAGCTTTACATCAAATATAAGCTCTCCTCAGATATGTTTTTCTAATATTACATTTAAAGCAGTTGCAACCGGCGGTACTGATTTAGTTTATAGATTTATTATAGATGGAAGTTATGGAGAAGATTCAGGATACATAAGAAGTAATGAATATGTGTGGAAAACAAAGAAGTCAGGTGAATATAAAATAACACTTTGGGTTAAAGATATTTCTTATGAAGGAAACTATGAAGTTCAAGAAACTATGAAGTTTAACATTGATGAAATGAGTGTGGATCCAGTTAATATAAATGAAATACTGCTAGACAGGACTGGAAGAATTATAAAAAATCAGACAATTAATATAAAGGCTATTGCTAGCGGCGGAATAGATTTAAGATATGCATTTAATGTTATTAAAGGTGGAGTTAAGCTTGAAAGTATAGAATATGGAACATGTAACTGGGTGAATTTTACGCCGGAAACAGGCGGAAAGTTTGATATTGATGTAATGGTTAAGGATAAATATTCAGTTAGAGAATATGACTGTCACAGTATAATTCATATTGATGTGTATAATTATATACCTTCTAATATTGATCATATTCTTATGCCTGTAAAAGAATACTATTCAATAGGTGATAATATTTCATTTGAAGTTATTACGCAAAACTCAATAAATACTCTTGTTAAATATGTGTTATTTATTAATGGTCATAAAATAGAAGAAACAAAATATATTACTTCTAAAAAATACAGCTTTATTCCAAGATATAGCGGTATTTATAATGTGGAAATATATGCTAAAAATAAAGAAAGCAGAAGTGAATTTGACTCGAAAAAAAATGTTAAAATCAATGTTTGCGAGTCACTGCCAGTTACAAATACAAAAATAAAATGTGATAAGGAACAAATGAATCTTAAAGAGCCAATCACATTTATTGTAGATAGCCAGGGAGGAAAAGAAGTTTTATATGAATTTTACATAATGGAATATTCAGACTGGAAGCTTGTACAAAATTATAGCAGAAAGAATTTTTATACTTTCATGCCATTTATAAATGGCATTTATAAAGTATTAGTTCTATGTAAAAGTTCTTATAAAAAATGTTCTTATTAAGATTATGATTTATTGTAATTAAAATTGTAATATCATTTTTTTTTATTAATAATAATAAATAAATATATTTTAATAAATTTAAATTTTAAATCATATTATATTACAAAGTAGA
>JAUZPN010000145.1 GCA_030705885.1 Bacillota bacterium
GGAAATGGTAATGCCAGGAGACCATATAGATATGACAGTTGAATTAATAACACAAGTAGCAATGGATGAAGGCTTAAGATTTGCAATAAGAGAAGGCGGAAGAACAGTTGGTTCAGGAGTTGTTACTACTATAATTCAATAATTAGATGATAAAAAATTTAGTACTAAATAAAAAATAATGGCCATTATTAAAAAGGGGAAGAGGACGCTCTTCTCCTTTTGCATTGTTTTACAATTGACAATGGACAATTAGTGGAGAAATTTTGAGTTGAGATTTGAACTTTGAGTCTTTCACTTTTTATGCTGTCCACTAAAAAAAAACACCACTATTAAAGTGAAAAATAAAAAAATAATAAAGTTTAATAGAAAATAAAAAAAATACTTGCTAAATTAAAAATGATATTGTATAATAAAATGGTTGTGATGTAATAACAGTGATGAAGCAAGAGGTTGCCGGACTTCCGGGTTAATTCTTGTGGAATAAGCTCAATCATGAATTGAGCAACGGGGTTACATAGCTGCTTCGTTTGATGTGGTGTATGAAACACCAGGAACAGTTTATTTAACATCCGCTGTTGTGCGTTAGAAGTAAAGCGTGCGATGAAAAGGAGGGAATAAAAAATGGCAAAACAAAAAATTAGAATCAGATTAAAGGCATTTGATCATAGTATATTAGATCAGTCTGCTGAAAAGATTGTTGAAACAGCTAAAACTACTGGAGCAAAGGTATCAGGACCAGTTCCACTACCTACAGAAAAAGATATAGTTACAGTATTAAGAGCTCCACATAAGTACAAAGATTCTAGAGAGCAGTTTGAAATCAGAACTCATAAAAGATTAATTGATATAATTAATCCATCACCAAGAACCGTTGATGCATTAATGAGATTAGATTTACCTGCAGGTGTTGATATTGAAATAAAATTATAATCTGTGATAAATAAATTATTGCAAATTGTGAACTATTATGACCGCTTTATGCGATCCGCTAATATGCTTTGGAGGTGTAAATTATGAAAAAAGCTATACTAGGTAAGAAGCTTGGTATGACACAAATATTTGATGAAAATGGTAAGATAGTACCTGTAACTGTTGTAGAAGCAGGACCAAATGTAGTAGTACAAAAAAAGACTACAGAAAAAGAAGGGTATAATGCAATTCAAGTTGGATTTGGTGATGTTAGAGAGGTTTTAGTAAATAAACCTTTAAAAGGACATTTTGCTAAATCAGGCGTTACAATAAAGAGACATTTAAAAGAATTCAGATTGGAATCAATTGCCGAATATGAAATCGGTCAGGAAATAAAGGCAGACATATTTGCAGCAGGAGATAAAATTGATGTTTCAGGAGTTTCAAAAGGAAAGGGATTCCAAGGAACAATTAAAAGATGGAATGCACATAGAGGACCTATGAGCCATGGATCAAAATTCCACAGAGCACCAGGTTCAATGGGAGCATCATCAAATCCATCAAGAACATTCAAAAACAAGAAATTACCAGGACATATGGGTAATGTAAATTCAACAGTTTTAAACTTAACAGTTGCGAAAGTTATTCCTGAAAAGAATTTAATTCTTATCAAAGGTGGAATACCAGGACCAAATAAGGGAATTGTTGTAATTAAAAACAGCGTAAGAGCATAAATACTCGTTGAAAGGAGGATACAGAAATGCCTACAGTAGGATTATTTAATAAAGAAGGACAGAAAGTTGGAGACGTAGAACTAAATGATAAAGTATTTGGAGTAGAAGTTAACAAATATGCTTTACATCAAGTTGTTGTAGCTCAGCTTGCAAATAAGAGACAAGGAACTCAGTCAGCTTTAACTAGAGCAGAAGTTCGTGGCGGTGGTATCAAAATTGTTAGACAAAAAGGTACTGGCGGAGCTAGACACCATTCAAATAGAGCACCACAGTTCACACATGGTGGAGTTGTGTTTGCACCAAAGCCAAGAGATTATAGAATCTCTCTCCCAAAGAGCGTAAGAAGAGTAGCTATAAAATCAGCATTATCTTCAAAAGTTGTTGATAATGAAATAGTTGTTTTAGACAGTTTAGAATTAGCTGCACCAAAAACAAAAGAGATTGTAAGCATGTTAAAAGCTTTTGATGCAAAGAAAACTTTGATAGTAATAGCAGAAAAAAATGAAACTGTTTATAGATCAGCAAGAAATATTGAAGGAGTAGAAATACTTCCAGTAAACACATTAAATGTTTATGATATATTAAAATATGATAAATTTATTATAACTAAGGATGCTGTATCAAAAATTGAGGAGGTGTATGCATAATGGAGCTTACAAATTATGATATTATAAGAAAACCAATTATAACTGAAAAAAGTATGGCTTCAATGTCAGATAAGAAATACACCTTTATAGTAGATATACATGCAAACAAAGTTCAAATAAAAAAGGCTGTAGAAGAAGTTTTCGGAGTAAAAGTACAATATGTAAATACTCTTAAAACTTTAGGAAAGACAAAAAGAGTTGGAGTTCATATAGGAAAGAGACCTGATTATAAGAAAGCTATTGTACAATTAACTGAGGACAGCAAAACAATAGAATTCTTTGAAGGAATGTAATAAATGCAGTTATTGGCGGAATGCCAGATAAGCTAAAAGCGAGGAGGATAAACTGATGGCAGTTAAAAAGTTTAAACCTACCAGCCCTTCAAGAAGAGAGATGACAGTAGCTACATTTGAAGAAATTACTACAAATGTTCCTGAAAAGTCACTTCTTGCAGTAAAGAAAAGAAGCGGTGGTAGAAATGCACAAGGAAAGATTACCGTTCGTCATATAGGCGGAGGAGAAAAGCAAAAATACAGAATTATAGATTTCAAAAGAGATAAAGATGGAATAAAGGGTAAAGTTGCAACTATTGAGTATGATCCAAATAGGACAGCATACATTGCATTAATTGTATATCCAGATGGTGAAAAGAGATACATAATAGCTCCTGTTGGATTAAAAGTTGGAGACGTTATTGAATCTGGTTCAGATGCTGATATTAAAATAGGTAATGCTCTTCCAATAAAGAACATTCCTTTAGGAACAATAATTCATAACATTGAATTATCAGTTGGAAAAGGAGCTCAGTTAGTAAGAAGTGCAGGTTCATCAGCTCAGTTAATGGCTAAAGAAGGAGAATATGCACAAGTAAGACTTCCTAGCGGAGAAGTTAGATATGTAAGAATGGAATGTAGAGCTACTGTTGGTACAGTTTCAAATTTAACTCACGAAATTGTAAACTTGGGTAATGCAGGAAGAAAGAGACACTTAGGTGTAAGACCTACTGTTAGAGGTTCAGTAATGAATCCAAACGACCATCCACATGGTGGTGGTGAAGGTAAATCACCAGTTGGGCATCCAGGTCCACTTACTCCATGGGGTAAACCAGCATTAGGATACAAAACTAGAAAGCATAAGAAGTATTCTGACGTATTTATTGTTAAAAGAAAAAATGATAAATAGTGAGAAGAGAATGATTCATTCTCTTCTATAACTATTATATATGTGTTACGAAGGGAGGACAAAAACTTGGGTAGATCAGTAAAAAAAGGACCTTTTGTTCATGAAGGCTTGTTAAAGAAAATCGTTGAAATGAATAAAAGTAACGAAAAGAAAGTTGTAAAAACATGGTCAAGAAGTTCAACAATATTTCCACAGATGATAGGTCATACAATTGCTGTACATGATGGAAGAAAACATGTACCAGTTTATATATCTGAAGATATGGTAGGTCATAAGCTTGGAGAATTTGCTTTAACTAGAACTTTCAAAGGACACACTGAAAGATCAGAGAAAACAACAGGATTAAAGAAGTAGACTCGGAAGGAGGTAACAATCTATGGAAGCTAAGGCTATAGCTAAATATGTTAGAATGTCTTCAATGAAAGTTGGAGTAGTTCTTGATTTGGTAAGAGGAAAAAACGTTAAAGAAGCTTTTGCTATATTACAGTATACACCAAAAGATGCTGCTGAAGTTATATATAAAGTGCTTCATTCAGCTGTGGCAAATGCAGAAAATAATTTAAATTTAGATGTATCAAATTTATATATTTCTGAAGCATATGCATGTCCAGGACCAACATTAAAGAGAATGCAGCCACATTCACAAGGAAGAGCATTTTCAATAAAGAAAAGATCAAGTCACATTACAGTTATTGTAAAAGAGAGAGCATAAATTAAAAAGGAGGGATATATGTGGGACAAAAAGTACATCCACACGGCTTAAGAGTTGGTGTCATTAAAGATTGGGATGCTAAATGGTTTGCAGATGGAAAAGACTTTGCAGATAATTTAGTTGAAGATAATAAAATAAGAAAGTTTGTAAAAAATAAACTTTTCACATCTGGAATTTCTAAAATTGAAATTGAAAGAGCAACTAAAAGAGTTAAGTTAAATATATATACTTCTAAACCAGGAATGGTAATTGGAAAAGGCGGTCAAGGTATAGAAGCACTTAAAAAAGACATTTCTTCAATAGTAACTGATAAAAATATATTAGTTAATATAGTAGAAGTTAAATCTGCTGATTCTGATGCTCAGCTTATGGCTGAGAATATTGCTTCACAGCTTGAAAAGAGAATATCATTCAGAAGAGCTATGAAACAGGTTATACAAAGAGCTATGAGGCTTGGAGTAAAAGGAGTTAAGACATGTTGCGCAGGTAGACTTGGTGGAGCTGAAATAGCAAGAACAGAACAATATCATGAAGGAACAATTCCACTACAAACATTAAGAGCTGATATTGATTATGGATTTGCTGAAGCTAATACAACCTACGGTAAAATAGGTGTTAAGGTTTGGGTTTATAAAGGAGAAGTTCTTCCAGTTAAAAAAGTTCAAAAGGAAGAAGTAGTTAACGAATAAGGAAGGAGGAATACGTCATGTTAATGCCTAAAAGAGTTAAACATCGTAAGACACACAGAGGCAGAATGAAGGGTAAAGCTACTAGAGGCAATTTTATTGCATACGGAGATTTTGCTTTACAAGCAACTGAATGTGGTTGGATTACAAGCAATCAAATTGAAGCTGCCAGAATAGCTATCAATAGATATATAAAAAGAGGAGGAAAACTTTGGATAAAGATTTTCCCAGATAAGCCAATTACAGAAAAACCTGCTGAAACACGTATGGGTTCTGGTAAAGGTTCACCAGAATACTGGGTAGCAGTAATAAAACCAGGAAGAGTATTGTTTGAGCTTGCAGGTGTTTCAGAAGAAACAGCTAGAGAAGCTATGAGATTAGCATCATATAAACTTCCAGTGTCAACAAAGTTTGTACTTAGAAGTGATTTTGAGGAAAGGGGTGGTGAGATTAATGAAGGCTAAAGAATTACAAGAATTAAGAGATAGTAATCCTCAAGAATTAAATGATAAATTATTAAACTTAAAATCTGAATTGTTTAATTTAAGATTTCAGTTAGCTACAGGTCAGCTTGAAAATCCAATGAGAATAAAGGAAGTTAAAAAATCTATAGCCCAGATTAAGACCATCCTTAGAGAAGAAGAATTAAGAGTAGCAAAATAGTAAACTGAAAGGAGGCACATAGAGTGGAGAAAACAGTTGAAAGAAAAATAAGAAAATCTATTGTTGGCAGAGTTGTTTCAGACAAAATGCAAAAAACTATAGTAGTAGCTATTGAAACAAAAGTACGTCATCCTTTATATGGTAAGACGGTTAATAGAACTACAAAGTTTAAAGCACATGATGAAAATAATGAAGCTAAAATTAATGATACAGTATTAATAATGGAAACAAGACCATTATCAAGAGACAAAAGATGGAGACTTGTTAAAGTAGTTGAAAAAGCTAAATAAGCTTTTAGCTTGAGAGGAGGTAAAATACATGATACAGCAACAAACCTTATTAAGGGTAGCTGATAACTCTGGAGCAAAAGAAATTATGTGTATTAGAGTATTAGGCGGCTCATTAAGAAAGTATGGAAACATAGGTGATATAATAGTTGCTAGCGTTAAAGACGCAACACCTGGTGGTGTTGTTAAAAAAGGTGACGTTGTTAAAGCAGTTATAGTAAGATCAGTTAAAGGGTTAAGAAGAGCAGATGGTTCATACATTAGATTTGATGAAAATGCTGCAGTTATAATAAAAGATGATAAACAGCCAAAAGGAACTCGTATCTTTGGACCGGTGGCAAGGGAGCTAAGAGACAAAGAGTTTACAAAAATTCTTTCATTAGCACCTGAAGTTCTATAATAGGGAGGTCGCTACGATGGCTTTAAATAAAATTCATGTTAAAAAAGATGATACAGTTATGGTTATATCAGGTAAAGATGCTGGAAAAATTGGTGAAGTTATAGAAGTAATACCTAAGGCTGGAAAAATTCTTGTAAGAGGTATTAGTGAAGTTACAAAGCATCAAAAACCTAATAAACAGAATATGCAGGGCGGAATTGTAAAAAAAGAAGCTGCTATATTCAGTTCAAAAGTAATGTTATATTGCAAAAAATGCAAATCTGTTACAAGGATTAGCCATAAAATCCTAGATGACGGTAGTAAAGTAAGAGTATGCAAAAAGTGTGGAGAAACATTTTAAGCTTGAAAGGAGGTAAAATTTATGGCTCCAAGATTAAAAGAAAAATATGATAACGAAGTAGTTAAACTAATGACTGAAAAATTTAATTATAAAAATGTAATGGAAGTTCCAAAACTTGAAAAAATAGTTATTAATATGGGTGTAGGAGAAGCAAAGGATAATGCTAAAGTACTTGAATCAGCAGTTGCAGACTTACAACTTATAACTGGTCAAAAACCAGTATTAACAAGAGCAAAGAAATCTGTTGCAAACTTTAAGATTAGAGTTAATATGCCAATTGGATGTAAAGTAACATTAAGAAAGCAAATGATGTATGAATTTGCAGATAAGTTAGTGAGCATTGCATTGCCTAGAGTAAGAGACTTTAGAGGAATTTCAGATAAGTCTTTTGACGGAAGAGGAAATTATTCTTTAGGAGTAAAAGAACAATTAATATTCCCTGAAATTGAA
>JAUZPN010000146.1 GCA_030705885.1 Bacillota bacterium
CACTTATATTCCTTTTTTATGAATAATAAAGCTTATGATGCTGATTATGAAATTACTTGTCCTTTTAATAATACTACCACTAAAAATATAACTCCAAAATTTAAAATTAATAAATTGTCCCTTGAACCAAAGCAAAAGTTTATGTTTTTATATGATTTTGGTGATGATATTACATTTGAAGTAGAATTTTTAAATACAACTGATATAGAAAAAGGTGTTAAATACCCTAGAATAACTAAAGAAAGTAAAACAAAATAAAATAAACATATTGAAAGGATTGTGTTATTTTGAGCAGCAAATTTTATTTACATAAAGGCAAAGGACGAAAAGCTGAAAATGGTCATCCTTGGATATATTCTGATGAAATTGATGAATATGATGGCGAATATACAAATGGTGATATAGTTGAAGTTTATAACTTTAAGCATGATTTTATTGGCAAAGGCTACATTAATGATGCTTCAAAAATCACTATTCGTATTATGTCAAGGGATATTGATGAAGAGATTAATGAAGACTTTTTTAAGAGGAGACTTAAAAATGCCTGGGAGTATAGAAAAAAAGTGATTGATACCTCAAGCTGCAGATTTATTTTCGGTGAAGCTGATTTTATGCCTGGTATGGTTATTGATAAGCTTGAAGATTATTATGTTATTCAATCTTTAGCTCTTGGTATTGATAAGTATAAAGATACTATTGTTAAAATTTTAAAGGAAGATTATAATGCAAAGGGTGTCTATGAGCGAAGTGATGCAGCAGTTCGTGAACTTGAGGGACTTTCTCAGACTAAAGGTTTTTTAACAGATCCTTTTGATACTATGATACAAATAGTTGAAAATGGTGTTAAATATTATGTTGATATTGAAAATGGTCAAAAAACGGGTTTTTTCTTAGATCAAAAGCAAAATAGAGCAGCAATACATAAGATTTGCAAGGATGCAGATGTTCTTGACTGCTTTACTCATACAGGTTCTTTTGCTTTAAATGCAGGTATTGCTGGAGCTAAAGGTGTACTTGGTATTGATGTTTCAGAACATGCCATTGAATTTGCAAGAAAAAATGCAGAACTTAATGGATTATCAGACATTGTTAAATTTGAGTGTCATAACGCTTTTGATATTCTGCCTGAATGGTCAAAGGAAGGAAGAAAATTTGACGTTGTAATTCTTGATCCTCCTGCATTTACAAAATCAAGAGGTACAGTAAATGGTGCTATACGCGGATACAAGGAAATAAATTTAAGAGGTTTAAAAATGGTTAAGCCAGGCGGATTTTTAGCTACCTGCTCATGCTCTCATTTCATGAAGGAAGATCTTTTAAGGAAAACCATAATGGACGCTGCTGCAGATGCAAAACGTACATTAAGACAGGTAGAGTTCAGAACTCAAGCTTCTGATCATCCTATACTTTTAAGTTCTGATGAATCTTATTACTTAAAATTTTATATTTTTCAAGTAATATAGTACATGTTTTAACCTACTTTGGTAATACTAGATATATAATGTACATTATATAATATTTTATGGTATTCATGAAAGGACGGTTTTTATGCACATTGGTACAGTAAAATGGTTTAATTCAGAAAAAGGCTATGGATTTATTAATAACGAAGGTGGAGATGATGTATTTGTTCACTTTTCTGCCATTAAGGAAGAAGGTCATAGAAAAAACCTTGAACAAGGTCAAGAAGTTCAGTTTGATATTGTTGACAGCAATAGAGGACCTCAAGCTTCTAATGTTACAAAAATATAATAAATTAATAAATCAATTATAATATATATAACACCAAAAACCTTACATCGTTCCAATCAAAATATCTATAATTCTAGTATTTTTGTAAGAGAAGATTGTAATAAATTTTGTGCGTTAGATATACTTTACTCATCACATTTAGTTCCACTTAATTTATAAATGACAGCGGAGAAAAGCTTCTTTTAGAAATTTAGTGGAACTTTGTAACCAAGGATAGTGTATGTTATTTTTTCTTTCTCATTCTTAAAAGCTGTGATGTATCAAGTACCCCTGTCTCAGATTTCGAATCCTTTCTTTCATTTTCCTGAATTTCTTTATTATCCTTATTTTTACTATGCTCATCTTTAATTTTCTCTTCCTTAGTATCTATATCTTTAATTTTCTTGTTTTTTCTATTTTCAGATCCTTTTCCATTATTATTTAAGTTATCTAAAGAAATCATCTCATTATCAATAGCTAATTCAACTTCTTTATTTTTCTTTCTCTTATTTAATGATTCTATAGCAGTAATATTTTCATTTGCATTTTCAGTTTTTGATGAATTACTTTCCTTTAATTTTAAAACTGTATTATCTTTCACATTTCCAATAAAGTCTGCAATTTTTCCATAAGGAATATTTAATCTCCTTACTGCAATTTCACACATGAAAAGTATAAGTGACAGAACAAGCAGGTATGGTGTCATATCTGTTTTACCAGAAACATCTTTTGGACTTCCTTTAAATACTTCATCTGCTGTTTTTATAATTGTCCCGCCTGATTCTTTTACTAAATTATCAATTAAAAAACTGTCTGATGATATTTTATACTCTGGAGAATACTGTATTGCGAGTCCTGAAGCAGCATTGTCTAAAGTTTCACCATTTTTCTGCTGCGTTCCCTTTACCATATATATGCCTGGTGTTTTTGCATCAAAGCTGCCGCTGTACACTCCAGGTGCAGAAGGATATAATGTTATTTCCTTACTTTCCATATCAGGAGTTATTATATTAGCCTTAGTTTGAACCTCACCCTTATTTGCTTTATCTGTTAATGTTACAGTACCTTTAGAGCCATCTGTATTAACCTCCATTGTAACTTTATCACTTTCATAATTATTTACAGTATAATTTATAATGTTCTGCCAAAGGCTTAAATCATTGCTCCAGTCAATATAATTTCTGCTCCACTTTCCGCTTATGTCAGAATTCCAAGCAGCTGTCTTTCCAAGACCATACTGCCATACTGTTAAAATAGGATCACCCTCATCACTTTTAAGTATTACCTTTGCATTATCCTTAGCTGAAGAACCAATATATCCTAAAAGAGGAGGAAATCCTGATTCTGATAAACCTGATATTATTTGATGAGAGCTTGCGATAATAGGTGTAAACTGCCTGTTATTTAAATATTTTTTAGCAGCTAAAAATGTCTCCTTAGAAAATATTGTAGGAATGTTTGAAATATCATTAGTAAAGTAGAATCTGCCCCCTGCGTCTTTTGCGATGTTTTTGAGAAGATCCTGATCTGAATCACTACCTACTGCCACTGTTGATACAGTTATATTATCTTTATTTATATTTTTTATTAGGTCATCATAACCTGACTTATCTGAAAGACCATCTGTAAGCAATATAATATGCTTAATTTTTGCATTACTTTGTTTAATTGAATTATACGCTTCACCCAAAGCAGGAATTATACTGGTTCCGCCGCCCGGTCTTATTGTTCCTATATTATTTTTAATACTATCTGCATTCTGTGCCTTCTGCAGCTTAACAACTGTATAAACAGTATCATCAAATGTTATTACCCCTAATTCATCATTAGGCCTTAATGAATCTAATGAACGTACAGCTCCTTCCTTTGCTATTTCAAGCTTTGTTATTCCTCCGCTGCCTTCTGTCATACTGCCTGATTTATCAATAACCAGCATCATTGCCATGTCTGGTATTTCTTTCTTACCCTTAATTTCCATATTTACTGGAAGCACTTTTTCAAGATTTGTTTTATAATAGCCTCCAAGAGCAAAAGAATCTTCTCCGCCAGTTGCTATAAATCCTCCTCCAAAATCCTTAACATAAGAATCTAAAGAATTTAAAAAACCACTATTTAAATTTTCTGCTGAAACATTACAGGCTATTATCGATTTGTATGACGAAAGCTCTGTAATAGTACTTGGTGCAGAAGATGCCATAGTTTTTGTATAGTCCATATTAGAAGCTTTAAGCATTTTTTCAACTTCATCAGCTTCACCATTTTTATCTTCAATTAAAAGTACTTTTGGTTTATCTTTAACTGTAGTAAATGTTGAAGCTTCGTTATTCTTAAGTTCAGTATCATTATCTGGTTCAATCAAAACCCTATAGCTCTTAAAGCCTCCGCTTTCAGCAGTATCCTTAAACACAAAACGGTTACTGCCCTTTTGTACTTGAACCTTTTGCTCTGCTACTTTTGTACTACCGCTGAATAATGTAATCTTTGTACTGGTATCAACATTGCTGGTTATATTAACCACAACACTAAATTCCTGTCCTAAACTAAGTGTTTCAGGCACATTTATACTGTCTACCTGAACCTCATTACCCTTAGTTTTTTCCAGTTTATATACTTTTAAATCAATCTTTTGATCTAAAATAGAAGGTGCTATTTTTAAAGCTTTACCCTCATTTTCCTCTCCATCTGTAATAAGTACTATCCTTTTTTTACTATTCTGAGGCATCATAGAAACTGCTGTTGTTAACGCATTTTCTATATTAGTATAGCTGCTGTTTACCTTTCCTTCAACCTTTGAAAAAGAACCATCCTTAGAAATAAAATTTTCCACAAGTGAGTTATCACCAAATGAAATTACCCCTATATTATCCTTTTGCGTCTTCTTACTCAATGCATCCTTGACAAAATTTTCAGCACTACCCCTTGAAGTGCTGGTACTGTCTGAAGCATCTATTAAAAATATTGTAGTTACTGTCTTTGCATTCCACTTTAAACTAAGTCCTGCAAAAGCTAAAATCAGTAATAAAAATACAGCACTTTTAAGAATTATTATTAAATTTTTACGGAACTTATACATCTTACTGAGTTTTCTTGATGTAAACACCATAAAAACTACAATCACAAGCACAAGCAGTAAAACATATGGATGCAGTAAATCAATAAACATAAATACACCCCTTTTTTTCAATTATCAATTGTCCATTGTCTCCATTCTCCGACCATAATAAGAATGATAATTATAATTAAAATTGGCTGCAAGTCAAAAGATGCACTTTTTGTTATTCCTGATGCTTCTTTATTTTCTATGACCTTTGAATCATGATTTATATTAGATTCTGTATCAGATGGAAAATTAATTGCAATAAGATTTTCAGCTGTTTTGTCTTTTGTTTTCTGTGTAATTGTATATATACCTTCATTTGAAGTATCTTCAAATGGTTTTACAGGATATTTAAGCTGAAGCTTATCTTTATTTCCAGATGGTGTTTTTATGTTCACATCTAAAGCATCTGGCAAAGGATTTACAGTCACTTGATCACCGCACAGGTAAGAAGTTTTCCCGCTGAACATATCATTTATATAATACGATATTAAATTATTCATAAATATTGGAAATTCGGAAATAAGAGGAAAATCGCTGTTATGCAGATCAAAACCAAGAACTGCTATCTTTCTACCCTTATAATCTCCAATAAATCCTGCAGGTTTTCCGTTTATATTCATATATGTACTTCCCCAAGAAGGAACAGTAAAACTCTGAACCTTTGATACTGTAAAATAAGCATTATCCATATACTTTGTTACAGCACTTTTAAGTATTTCTCCCTTGCCGCCGTCAACTGTACCATTGACTCTTAAAATAGAATTATTTTCAGGAGGATTTATGAGAAGTATATTTCCTGATTCGGGTATATCTTTAGGAAAATTGCCATCAAAAATATACAAATCATATTTATCAGTTAATTTTTCACCAGGATTAGTTTTATAAAGTTCAATGCTGCTTATAGAAGATATCGCCTTTTCTATAAAAACATTTTTATCTGAAACTAATAGAACTTTTTGAGTATCTGACTGCTTAATTACATCATATATCACATTGTCACTTAAGAGAGCATCCTTTTCACTGATTTCTGCAGAAATATACTTAACAGATGGTGGAATCTTATCAAAATATAAAGTTTTAGTTTCTCCAGCTTTTAAGTCTACACTTCCTATATTAAGTATTTTTTGTTCACCATATATTGATACTTCTCTTGTTAACTGATTTTTACTTCTGTTTGTAATCCTAACCATAGCTGTAATCCCTGTATCATCCTTGCTGTGTGATATATAGTCAAGACTTACATTATCACCTGAAGCAGGAATTACATCTACTTCTCCATTTATTCCTTTTATATCTATACATTTATCTGAATAGAATACTGCCCTATAATTTTTAAATTGTTTTGATATAGATTTAACTAAAGATACACTATCATTTATATCTCCTGATGAGTTAGAAGGATTAATATCTTTTATTTTCTTAACTGCTTCAGCTTTATCTGTAGTACCAGCTATTTCTACTTTAGGCTGACTTCCACAGGATATTATGCTTACTTTGCTTCCTTGACCTAATGAATTTATTATTTTAACAGCTTTTTTCTTAGACTCATCTAAAATACTTTGGCTGCTGCTGAAATTCGCATTCATGCTGCCAGTATTGTCAATGACTATTATTACATCATCATAATTTTTACCTGCCACAGACAATAAAGGCTGTGACAATGCAAAGGCTAATAATGCTGCTGCTAAAATTTCGAGCAGCAGTAAAAGATTTTTCTTAAGCTTCTGCCAAGGAGTATTTACCTCTATATCTTTGAGAACTTGATCCCACAAATATGTGCTGGAAATTTCCTGCTCATGAAACTTCTGTTTTAATATATACATTAATATTATTAATGGTATAAAAGCTAAAAATCCCAGACTAGCTGGAGAAAGCAACCTCATTATAAACTCTCCTTATTTACGCAATAATCCCTGCTTTTGTTAGTTGTTCAAATATAATTTTCTCTATTTCATCACTTGAACTTACTTGAACATAGTAGGCTCCAAATCTATTTGCAAGTTCCTTAATATTTGCTATGAACATATTTAAATGCTTTTCATATTGTTTTAGAAGATTACTTGTAACTACAATATTTCTTGCTTCCTTTGTCTCACTGTCAATAAGTCTTACCTGTCCCTGAATCTCAGGATTCAGCTCTTCAGGAGATAAAATA
>JAUZPN010000147.1 GCA_030705885.1 Bacillota bacterium
GGCGTCGGTACTGGCATTGGCTTTGGTGTCGGTGTTGCCGTTGGCTTTGGTGTCGGTGTTGCCGTTGGCTTTGGTGTTGGTGTTGGTGTTGCCGTTGGCTTTGGTGTCGGTGTTGGTGTTGCCGTTGGCTTTGGTGTCGGCGTCGGTGTTGCTGTCGGCTTTGGTGTTGCCGTTGGTGTTGCTGTCGGCGTTGGTGTAGCCGTCGGCGTTGGTGTTGCCGTTGGTGTTGCTGTCGGCTTTGGTGTAGCCGTCGGCGTTGGTGTTGCTGTCGGCGTTGGTGTAGCCGTCGGCGTTGGTGTTGCTGTTGGTACTAGTAATTTAGGTAATACTCCAGTAAATAGTAAGTTATGCCCTTCTAACTTATCTGTACTGCTATCTAGTCCTGAATACATTGAACCTACAATAAAATTACCCTCAGCATTACCACCATGTGGATACCATGCAGCATTTGGTGCAAGTACAGAACCCTTTATAGAAACGCTTCCTCCAGTCACTTTAGTGGCATTTGGAAAATTCCATAATATACGTTGTTCACATGCATCACCTTTATTTATTCCTACATTCTTATAACTCATCTGTCCACCGCTTGGCCAAGTTACATCAGAATCTAATATATTAATTAAAACAGTAGAGCTTAAAGGGAAATCAAAATTTATACCATTACTATTTTTGAGCTGATCTCCTGTAACATTAAATACATTTAAAGTATCATCAGTACCAATAAAATCAAGTTCACCCCAAGGTTGTACTTTTACAGTTGCTGTAGATTCTTTTGGTTCGGTTAATGTTCCCCAGTAGCTGGATTTTTTAACCAATTCATTTTTTGCAGCAGTAAAGTCAATAAGTGATGTGTCATAAACTTCAGTAACATGATTTGCATTAGTCATAGTATATGTCGAATCTGCCTTAGATCCGCCTATTACTGTACATCCACTCTGATTGTTTCCACCTATAATGTTTGCATTTCCTCCCACTATAAGATCCGCTCTTGTAGTGCTTACTTCGTTTTGTTTTTGTAAATCTGATCCTACTCCAAAACTTTCCAGAGTAGTATTTCCTCCTACTGCCACACGTCCCTCTGCATCTGCTCCATTTTGAGTTAAATCTCCAAGTATAAAAAAGTTAAAATTATTAGCAATGCCAAAATTAGTTCCATCATCCACTATTGGATCAAAAGAGCTATTAGCTGCAAAGACTGATTGTCCAAGTGTTGTCATAAAAAAAGCAAACAGAGTAACATAAATGACTTTCTTTTTGAATTTTAATTTTGCCTTCAAAAACATACCACCTTTCTTCCATTTTTTATATGATATTCATAAATATTATACCATAGTGTAATCTCTCATGTAAATATATTTTATTTAATATTATAATTCATAAACTGGTGAATTTTAATAAATTGCCTTAAAATTGTTTACATTTTTTCTAAAGTTGTGTATTATAACTATAAATGCTTTTTATTATTTATACTATTCCTTTTCCACAAAATAAATGTATTTTAACTTCATAAAATTTTCTTGATTTTTTCTTTTTAGATCACTAATTTTATTTAATAAAATATGATTTTAATGGTAAGTTTAATTCAATGCAAATATGTATTTATCTAATTCCATATAGATTTTTTAATTTTACATTAAAATATAAAAATTGACACATTAATGTTTGAATAGTATAATAATATTTAATTATATTTCTATTTATTTTATTAATTATAAAAAAATTATTAATTAGGAGAATGGTTATGTATGATGTCTGTATAATTGGAGCTGGCATAATAGGTTGTTCAATTGCAAGAGAACTATCAAAATATAACTTAAATATTTGTGTTTTAGAAAAAGAATCTGACATTTCAGTAGGTACATTAGGTATATCAAAAGCAAATAGTGCAATAATACACTCTGGCTTTGATGTAGAACCTGGTACCCTAAAATCTAAATTTATTGTTGAAGGAAATTATATGTTTGATAAACTATCAAAAGAATTAGATTTTCCTTTCAGGCGAAATGGATCCTTAGTTTTATGCTTTAATACTAATAAAATTCCTATGCTTAACTTATTAAAAGAACAAGGTGATGAAAATTCAGTTCCTGGACTTATGATTTTAGATAAAGATCAAGTTTTAGAAATGGAACCTTCTCTTTCACATAATGTAGTTGCAGGTTTATATGCTCCTACAGGCAGTATTGTCTGCCCTTTTGAAATGACAATTGCATATGCTGAAAATGCATATACTAATGGAGTTCAATTTAAATTTAACACAGAAGTATTAGACATTGAAAAAAAACCTCACTATTTTGTTATTAAAACTGAACAATATGATATAGATACAAAAATTGTTATTAATGCTGCTGGACTTTTTTCAGATATTTTAAATAATATGGTAAGCAATAACAAAATATCAATTGTAACAAAAAAAGGCGACTATTGCTTATTTGATAAAGCAGCTGGAAAAACTGTTCGAAGCACAATATTTCAATTACCAACTGAACTTGGCAAAGGAGTTCTTGTTACTCCAACAATAAATGGTAATTTAATTATAGGTCCAAATGCTTCTGATTCAAATGGCGAATTTGCTTTAAATAATACCTTTGAAAGTATTGATGAAATACTCTTAAAAGCTAAAACAACATTAAACAATGTACCATCAAGTCATGTTGTGAGCTTATTTTCTGGACTTAGAGCTCATAGTACTACAGATGATTTTATAATTGGTGAATCAGAAGATGTTAAAAACTTTATTAATGCTGCTGCAATTGGATCTTCAGGATTATCCAGTACTCCAGCTATAGCTTCCTATATTGAGGATTTAGTAGTATCTAAATTGAACCCTAAAAAGAACAAAAACTACAATCCAATCAGGAAAGCTTTTCCTAAACTAAAGAACCTTACTGATGAACAAAAGCAAACGCTTACAAAAGAAGATCCTGCATATGCGAAAATAATATGTAAATGTGAAAATGTTACTGAAGGAGAAATATTACATTCAATCCACCGTCCTTTAGGTGCTACAACCATTGAAGGAATACTAAGAAGAACTGGAGCTGGAATGGGCCGCTGCAAATCTTGTTACTGTAATCCTAAGCTTGTAAAAATTCTTGCAAGAGAACTGAATGTAAGTGAAGAAGAAATAATAAACTCTGATGATATACTATCATTGGGCACATTTAGTTCCAATTAATTTGTAAATGACATCATGATGAAGCTTCTTTTAAAAATTAATTGGGACTTTGTGAATGAGGATAGTATAATTCCGAATTAACAGCAAAATATTTTAAAGGGAATCAAGGGAGACTTTATTAATGGAAATTAAGCATTATGATATAGTTATAATAGGTGGAGGTCCTGCGGGACTGGCAGCTGCTGTAAAATCAAAAGAAGAAGGAATTGATAATATTATAATTCTTGACAGAAACTGCGAACTTGGTGGAATACTAAACCAACGTATTCATAATGAGTTTGGACTTCATACCTTTAATGAAGCATTAACAGGGTCTGAATATGCTGAGAGATTTATTAATAAAGTCAATACACTAAATATTTCATATAAGCTAAATACAACAGTATTAGAACTTAACAATGAAAAGATAATTACTGCAGTAAATGATATTGATGGAATTTTTCAAATACAGTCAAAATCAATAATTCTTGCTATGGGCTGTAGAGAAAGACCAAGAGGAGCCATAAATATTCCAAGCAGCAGATGTGCTGGTATTTATACTGCAGGAACTGCTCAAAAATTCATAAATATTGAAGGATTAACACCTGGAAAAAGCGTAGTAATAGTAGGTACTGGAAACATCGGTTTAAACATGGCAGCAAGAATGACTCTAGAGGGATCAAATGTTAAAGCAGTAGTAGAAACTATGAATGCTGCTTCAAGCTTAAAGGTAACTGATACCAAGTATCTTGATGATTTTAAAATTCCTCTTAAGCTTTCGTATACTGTCACAGATATTCAAGGGAAAGACAGGGTTGAAGGAGTTACAATTACTAAAATTGATGAAAACAAAAATCCAATAAAGGATACTGAAGAATTTATTCCTTGTGATACTGTAATTTTATCTGTAGGCTTACTTCCTGAAAATGAGCTTTTAAAAGCTGCTAATATAACATTAAACTCCAATACAGGAGGACCTAAAGTTAACGAAAATCTTCAAACTAGTATTGAAGGAATATTTGCCTGCGGTAACGTACTTAATATACATGATTTAGTTGATTATATTACAATTGAAAGCTTAACTGCAGGTAAAAATGCTGCAGCCTATGTAAAACTCTTATAAATTAAATTAACTGTTTTCTATCATTAAAAAAATTGACATAGCATAAATAGCATGCAATAAAAGATGATATTGAAGTTGTAGATAAAAGCATAAATGTAACCATGATTTGGTATTTAATTGCCATAATTGGTGAAGTTCCTGCTAATATAAGACCTGTCATCATTCCTGGCAAAGATACAATTCCAAGTGTTTTTGCTGAATCAATAGTTGGCAGCATACCTGTCTTAATGGAGTTTTTTATTATAACTCTTGATGAAGTTAAAATGTCAGCTCCTAATGAAAGCTTTGTTTCCACTTCCTGTCTCTTATCTTTAAATTCAGAACTTAACTGCCTGTAGCATAACCCTAAAGCTACCATGGCGTTACTGATAATCATTCCTCCAACAGGTATAATTTGATTAGGCTCATATATAATTGCTTTTGAAAGGACTAAAATAGCAAGTGTAATAAAAGCTCCCGCTGCTATTGAAACAAAAGAAATCAATAGTCCATTTTTCATATTCTTTCCTCTCTTTGCAGCATTGTAAGCAGCATTGAATGTCATAAACAAAAGCAGAAGAGTAGTAAATATGGGGTTTTTCATACCAAATATATAATTTAAAAGATACCCTACAATTACAAGCTGAATGATTGCTCTAATCATACTTATAATTATTTCCTTCTCAAGTTTAAGTTTCTGAAAATATGAAAATAAAAGAGCAATTACTACCAGTAAAGATGAAATCAAAAGTGATGAGGTATTCATCATGTTACTGCTGTTCATTTTTTATCAACTCCAATGATTTTATTTGTCCGGCTTCTATGGTTAACAACTTATTTGCATTTCTTTTACTTTGTTCAATATTATGAGTAACCCATAATATTGTTATTTTTTCATCATTAAGAGATTTTACAGCTTTTTCAACAATTAAAGTATTGTCTGCATCTAAAGCTGAAGTAACTTCATCAAGCAAAAGAATTTCAGGTTTGAACAATAAAGTTCTTATAAGTGCTATCCTTTGCTTTTCACCCCCAGAAAGGTTTTTTATTTCCTTATTTAAATAATCCTCTGTAAGATTAAATGTTTCAAAGAGCTTGAGTGCACTATCAAATTTCACCTTTTCATTTCTTATAGTATATGGAAAAACTATATTGTCCTTAACAATATCTCCAAAAAGATAAGGGGTTTGAAAACAATATGCTATTTCCTTTCTAAGTTCAAGGGGATTAATTTCCATTATAGATTTGCCTTTGTAGTTTATAGTTCCCTCTGTTGGACTTATTAAATGGCTGCAGAGCTTGAGAAATGTACTTTTACCACTTCCAGAAGACCCAACAATAGAAATATAATCTCCTCTGTCAATTTCTATATTTATATTTTTAAGTATTTTATCATTATTATTTGAAAATGATACATTCTTAAATTCAAGTAATGACATAATTGAGACATCTCCATTAAATAAGATTTTTCAAACCATCGCTGTCATTTACAAGGTAACCATCCATGATGGCTGCGTCACAACAACATTTGAAAATAGTTCAACAAAAAAAGTGATATAAAATATTATACCACTTTTTAATGATAAAACACATTATTCGTTTTTAGCAAAGCTTGAAAATTTAATGCTTCCTGCTGTAAAGAAAACTAAAGCAATAAGTATCAAAACAAACACATTAGGAAACAATACTGATTTGTCTATGCTGTCAAGTGCCCAGTAAAGAGGGGTAAACTTATTTACTGTTAATATTATTTTAGGAATATCTGAAGATGTTCCTGCTTCCATACCTGCTATATATATGAAAAACATGAACAAAGATATTAGCATTATAACTGCAGCTGCTGGTTTTTCATCTTTAAAGAATCTGCTTACCATAACCCCAAGACTTATTGAAACCATGCTCATAAGTGCAACATTTAAAATTAATATACCAAAGTTTTGGAAGTGATATTTAAAAACTACATTCATCACTAAAAAAGCAGCTGTGTACATTAACAGTTGAGAAATAAGCATGGATAAATATATGCTTCCCATTATTTCATACCCTTTATTATTAGTTGCTAAAAATCTTTCTAGTATTTTTTCTTTTCTGAGTTTCAAAAAATCAGTGCTTATATTTGCTGAAAAACCTATTAAGAAATACATTAAAAGCACAATAGGCATAAATCCATCAGAAGACATCATTCCTGGTTTCTTATGATACTCAACCTTTATAATATTTTTATCCAGTTCTTTCTCACTGCTTATTATATTATTATTTTTTAATGTCTGAACTTTTAATAATTGATTTACTTTTTCTTCTATCTGACTTTCAAATATTGTTGTATTATTCCCTTTTTCAAGCTTATAAGCATTTATGACAGGCTTTTCACCTTTATTTATTTCCTCTGTAAAATTTTCAGGGATTTCATATAATGCAATAAGATTATAGCTTTTCAGTTCGTTAATAGCACTATTCTTACCCCCATAATAAACACTATTTACTTTCACATCCGTTATTAAACTATCGCCTAAACTTCCTTTATCTAAATTTACAAAAGCAACTTTTAAGTTTAATCCTGAACTGCTGCTGCCCCCATCAAAAATATTTACAAAAGCTATACATGCTATAGGGATAATAAACATGAAAATTAAATTTTTATAATCCTTAAAATACTTTTTGCAATTAATAAAAACCATCCTTAAAAATTTCATGATTTATTCCTCCCATCTTGTTTTAAC
>JAUZPN010000148.1 GCA_030705885.1 Bacillota bacterium
CAGCTTCAATATCTAAAAGATAATGGATATTCTACTTTGACATTGAATGAAATTTATGATTTTATTATAAATCATAAGTGTATACCAGAAAAATCAGTTGCATTAACTTTTGATGATGGGTATAATGATAATTATACTAATGCTTTTCCACTAATTAAAGAATATGGATATAAAGCTACAGTTTTTGTTGTTACAAATTGGATTGATAAAGAAGGATATCCATATATAAATTCAGAGCATCTAAAGGAAATGGATGCAGCTGGTATGGACATAGAAAGTCATACTTTGAATCATGATCATTTGCCAACATTATCATATGATAAGCAGCTTGAAACATTAAAGAATTCTAAAAAATATTTAGAGTCTCTGCTTAATAAAAAAGTTAATTTTATTGGATATCCATTTGGTGAAGAAGATGAAAATACAATAAAAGCTGCTAAAACAGCAGGTTATACTATGGGTTTTCTTTCATACGGTAAATGGGCAGATGAAAACCAAGGAACTTATACATTAGCAAGAGTATATATCAGCTCATATTTTGATATTAATGAGTTTGCAAAAAGAATATCTAATACAGATTATAATTAAAGGTGATTTTATATGGACAAAATGGAATTTTTAAATACAAAAATTGATAATGTAACTATGACAGAGGCTATTGAGAAAATAAGAAGCTTTATAAAAGATGGAAAGTATCATTATGTTGTTACTCCAAATGTAGATCATATAATTAAGCTTGAATATGACAAAGAATTTCAAGAAATATATAAAAATGCTGATTTAATATTAGTTGATGGTCAGCCATTAATGTGGATTGGTAAATATCTTAATAGACCAATAAAAGAAAAGGTTTCAGGATCAGATTTATTTCCTAATGTATGTGAAATGGCTGCAAAGGAAAACTATTCAGTATTTCTTCTTGGTGCAGCTGAAGGTGTAGCAGCTCTTGCTGCAAAGAATTTATGTAATAGATTTAAAGGGTTAAATATAGCTGGTGTTTATTCGCCAAGCTTTGGATTTGAAAAAAAAGAAGATGAAATAGAAAAAATAATTGAAATGATAAATAATTTAAAACCGGATATTTTATGTGTCGGAGTTGGTGCACCTAAGCAGGAAAAATTTATTTTTAAGTATAAAGACAGATTAAAGGTGCCTGTTTCACTTGCAATAGGCGGATCAATTGATTTTGAATCTGGAATTAAAAAAAGAGCTCCAAAATGGATGCAGAAATCTGGGCTTGAAGGAGTATATAGATTCTGTAAAGAGCCACGGAGAATGTTTAAAAGATGTTTTATAGATGATATGGGGATATTCAAATTAGTATTTAAGTATAGAAAACAGAAGAGAAAATAATAAAAGCTTTAGGAGATGTTACTATAAATAAGGTTATAAAGAATTTACTATCAGTAAGTGCAGCTAATTTAATATCTCAATTATTAGTATTTTTAATGGGAGCATATTATGCTAGAGTACTTGGTAAAGATGCTTTTGGAAATATTTCAGTTGTACAAGCAATATTAATGTATTTTAGTATTATTACACTATTTGGTCTTCATACATTTGGTACTAGAGAGATTTCTAAAAATGAAGAAAAATCTGAAACTATTGTAAATAATATTGTATCATTAAGGCTTGTAATTTCAATTATCTGCTATATAATAATAATTTTAATTTCAACCTTTATTAATAAAGGTGCTGAATTTAATCACATATTATTATTGTATGGACTATCAATTTTTCCTTTAGTATTTACTTTAGACTGGTACTTTTCTGGAATTCAAGAAATGCAGTATAATGCAGTATATAATATAGTTAAGAATTTTATACCATTTGTATTAATTTTTATGTTTTTACATAAATCTAAAGATGCAGTTCTAATTCCGATATTTGTTACTATAGGAGTATTATGTGCAGCTATATATCATTTATTTATTTATCATAAGAGAAGTAAAAAGAGTATTAAATTTAATATTAATAAAAATTCATTATTATGCTATGCAGGATATAGCTTTCCGTTTTTTATATCTCAAGTGCTTTCAATGATAAATAATTATGCTGACAGATTAGTTATATATTTTACAAGAACATCTTCAGAAACAGGAGTATACTCATCTTCGTATTATATAATATTTTTTTTAATGAATATAATTGCAATGTTTTTTACACCTATTTTCCCTTTATTTATTAGTTATTATCATAACAAAGAAAACGATAAAATGGATAAATTAAATAACAATGTTGCAAAATATGTTATTCTAATAGTTTTTCCAATAGTACTTGGAGGAGTAATACTAGCTAAACAAATTATTGTATTATTATTTAAAGATTCATATATAGATGCATATATACCATTTAGAATTTTACTTTTTTACATCTTATTGCTTTTTATTAGAGAAATTTTTGGTTATCAGTTAAATGCTTGGCATAAAGAAAAACAGTACTTGAAAATAGTGGGAATATCTGCATTAATAAATTTAACTCTTAATTTATTAATTACACCTAAATATGGCATGATAGCAGCTGCATGCATAACTCTATTTTCAGAAATATTTAATCTTATATTAATGAGAAGAGAAGCATCTAAATTATACAAAGTACATTGTCTGAAGTATATAGTAAAATCAGTTCCTTTGGTAGTTATAATGTGTATAGTTATAATTATATTACAGCATTTTAATGTTAGTGTAATTATAAATATAGTTTTTGCGATTTTAGTATATTTTTTAGCTGCATTTGCTTTTAAAGTAATAACTATGTATGATATAAAAATGCTTTTTACTAAAAAGGAGGTGTAATAGTTGCGATACTGCGTATTATATCTAAAAACCAAGAATGTTAATTTAGTTAAAGATATGGGAATGATTCCATATAAGCTGTTTCGTCTATTTGGATATGATTCAAGTGTAGCTAGTTATGAAAATGATGATTTTACATATCTGAAAGAAGAAGTAGCAGGATTAAAAGTAGATTTAGTTAAAAAAGTTTTTAATAATTATACTATAGATGGAATGCTTTATCTTATAAAAAAAGCAAGGAAGATTGATGTATTGCAGATTTTTCATACAACACTTAGTTCAGTAGTATATGCATATACATATAAAATTCTTAATCCAAAAGGAAAATTATATATTAAGCTTGATTGCTCTCATAAGCTTCCAGAAAGAATAAATACATTAAATAAAATTCAATTCAAAATGCTGAATAATTTTTTTGATAAAGCTGATTTAATTAGTGTTGAACAAAATAATTTATTTATAAAATTAAAAGAAATGATGCCTAGACAAAGTAAAAAAATGATTAGAGTTTCTAATGGTATTGATTATGATTATTATATGGAAAATAATATTTATTATGATTATGCTGAAAAAGAAAATATTATTTTAAATGTAGCTAGGATAGGGGCACCAGAAAAAAATACAGAAATGCTTTTAGAAGCTTTTAGTAAAATAAAAAATATAGATAAACTTAACTGGAAACTTATTTGTGTAGGAGAAATAGAAAAAGGGTATAATAAATATATAGAAACTTTTTATGAAAAGTATCCTAAATTAAAGGAAAAAGTAATATTTAAAGGAACTATAGATGATAGAAATGCCTTATTTGAAGAGTACAGAAAAGCAAAAATATTTTGTTTAACATCTATGTTTGAAAGTTTTGGATTTGCATTTATTGAAGCAGCTTCACTTGGTGATGTTATTGTTTCAACAGATGTAGGAATTGCAAAAGAAATCGTTGAAAAAGCTGGTGGTGCTGTTGTACCTTCAGAAAATATTGAAGAACTTACATTAAAACTTACAGAATTTATGGAAAAATCAAGCTTAAAAGAATATGCAGATAAAAGCAGTGATTTATGTAAAGAGGATTTTGATTGGAATAAAATAATTACCTATTTAGATAAGAGTATAAAGTCATTATTTAGCTGAAGAAATAAGAGGTGTTTTAATGGATATTAATACTAAGATTGATGAGCTTAAATCAGAATTAATTGAGGATACACAAAAATTAATAAGAATTAAAAGTGTTAAGGATGAAGGCAGTTTAAATATGCCATTTGGTTCTGGTATAAATGATGCCCTACTAGCTGTTCTTAACTTAGGTAAAAAAATGGGATTTAGAACTAAAAATGTTGATGGATATATGGGATATATAGAATATGGGGATGGTGAAGAGATAGCAGGAGTATTAGGGCATCTTGATGTTGTGCCTGAAGGTGATGGCTGGAATTACCCTGCTTATGGAGCAGAAATTCATGATGGTAAGATATATGGAAGAGGAACGTTAGATGATAAAGGACCTATGATAGCTTCGCTTTATGCATTATATGCTTTAAAAGAAACTGGGTTTATGCCAAATAAAAGGATAAGGATTTTATTTGGCACAGATGAAGAGAATGGCTGCGGCGAGATTGATTATTATCTTAAGAGAGAAGAAAAGTTTTCAATCGGTTTTACGCCTGACGGTTGTTTTCCAATTATATTTGCTGAAAAGGGTATAACTTTTTTTAATATTGTTAAAGAATTTTCAAATGATGAAAATAGAAAATTAGTTTATATTAAAGGTGGACACAGACCTAATATGGTGCCAGATTATTGTGAATTTAGTATAAATGATTCAAATACAGATTCAATAGTAAAAAAAATTAATGATTTTGCAGTAAAAACCGGATTTGACTTAAAATATGAATTGAAGGATAATTCAATTTTGGTTAAGTCATATGGTATATCAGCCCATGGAAGTACACCTGAAAAAGGCAGAAACGCTGTTATGCAGGCTGTTTTATTAATACAAAGCTTAGGTATTTGCAGTGGAGAAATAGGTGATGCAATAGATTTTTTTGCTGATAATATTGGTATTGAAACTAATGGTAGAAGCTTTGGAGTTTCATTAAGAGATGATGTATCTGGAGAACTGAGCTTCAATGTTGGAACAATAGAATTGAAAGATAATAAAATTTCATTAGGATTAAATTTAAGGTATCCTGTAACATCGTCCTTTGAAGAAATGAAAAAGCATTTTAATGATAAAATAGAAGGAACTGGGTTTAGAATAGAAAATATGCAGCATCAAAAGCCGTTATACTTTCCAAAGGATCATAAATTAATTAGGATTTTATCAGAAGTTTATACTGAAATTACTGGTGAAAAATCAGAACTTCTTGCAATAGGTGGAGGAACATATGCAAAAGAAATGATGAATATTGTAGCTTTTGGACCTATATTTCCTGGGAAACCTGATTTAGACCATCAAGCAAATGAATGTATTGAAATTGATGATTTGATCAAAATAACTAAGATATATGCTTTAGCACTTAAGAAACTTTCAGTTTAAATTTATACTTTAAAGTTATATAGATTTTTAACTATACTTTCCTTGGTAACATTTAGTTACACTTAATTTATAAATGATAACAGAGAAGCTTCTTTTAGAAATTTAGTGAAACTTTGTTACTGAGGTGGTATTTACATAATTAAATTATTAGGAAAAAGGTGATAAATTGTTTAAGAATTTAATGATAAAAGATTTTGTAAGTGAACTTTCATCTAGTGCTCCTGTACCAGGCGGCGGCGGAGTGGCAGCATTAAGTGGAGCATTAGCCTGTGCCCTCACAAGTATGGTGTTTAATTTAACTACAAATAAAAAGGCTTTTAATGAATATGATGAAGAAAAAAAGAAGAAAGTATTTGAAACATTAGAATCTTCAGCTGAAAATTTAGATGAATTTTTAGATTTAATGGATAAGGATGCTGAAGAATTTTTATCTTTAATTGGTGCATTTAAACTTTCAAAAAACAGCGAAGAGCAAAAAAAATTAAGAGAACAAAAAATTAATGAAGGTTATAAAAATGCTTTATTTGTACCACTTACAATAGCTGAAAAAGCAGTTAAAATATATGAATATATAAATATAGCAGCTGTGCTTGGAAATAAAAATGCTGTTTCAGATGCTGGTGTAGCAGCTATAATGCTTCAAAGTGCTATTGAAAGTGCTGTTTTAAATGTAAATATAAATTTAGCTAGTATAAAGGATGAAGAGTATAAAGAAGAAATCAGTAAAAAGTGCAAAAATATTATTGATGTTGGAATGATTAATAAAAATAAAATAATGGATATTGTTAATTCAATTATAAATGCATAGTTTATTAGAGATTTATTACAGGTTATCAAAATAAATGATAACCTGTTTTGTTTTAAAAAAAGCTTTTAGTAAAGAATTTTCCATTCATTAATAAAACTTTTCCTTTGCAGATTACGCAATAAATGGTTAAATCTTTATTCAAAATAAGTATATCAGCTTGTTTGTTAATTTCTATACTACCTAAATTATTAAATTTAAGTATTCTTGCTGGATTTTCAGTAAATGGCAATAATGCTGTTTCTATAGGAAAGTTATATAACTGTACTAGTTTCTTAAATTCAATAAAATTTGTATTTATTGAACCAGCAGTTATGCTTTTTAGTATTCCATTTTGAAAAATGGGCATACTTCCATTACTATCTGAACTTATAGTAATATTTTCTTTAGGGCATTTGTTTTCAAGTAAATATTTAAAAGCATATGAAGCATCAATAGGATCAGTATCAAATTCAGTTTGAAAAATTCCTGAAGTAATATCAATTATTCCGCCTTTTTTTAAATACTTCATTCCTTCATACAACAGAGGCATTTTTCTATTTAAATGAGTAGGAAGAATATTTTGAAGTAATATTTGTGACCTATTAGCTAATCTAAATAATGGTTTAATTCCTTCAGGATCATCACCAACATGAATATGTAAAATACCAGCTTTGCCAGATAAGAGTCCTCCAACCCTGCATTCAGAAGCAAGATTTTCAATATCATGATCCAGCGGATTACTGCTTCTGTGGTCTGATATTGCGATTTCACCAGCACCTATTATTTTATCAATCAAAATGATATCATCACGGCAGCTGTCTGTAATAGTTCTAGTAGGAAATTGATAACA
>JAUZPN010000149.1 GCA_030705885.1 Bacillota bacterium
GAACAAATTCTTGCTGACACAGTTTCTTTTGTAAAAAGTATTGAGTGCAGCAATAAAAAAATTTATGTTAAATTTGAACCACTCAAAGAACATTTTAAAATTGAACCACTTGTATTTTCAAGTCAAATAGAAGAAAATGAAAAATACAAAATATTTGGTTAATATAATTAAATTAAATGTGTTATGAAAAACCATGGTTCGATTAAGTATCATAGCTTTCAGACGATAATATATATATAATACTGTTTGAGGCAGAATGAAATTATACTATCCTTGGTCATAAAGTTACGCTAAATTTTTAAATAAGCTTTTTTGATATTATTTATAAATTAATTGGAATTAAATGTGACTAAGGAAAGTACAATCAAGAACTAATGGGGTGGGATCAATGCTGCACGATGTAGGTTCGATAAATAACCTTAATATAAAAAAAATTCCAGGCAAGCTTTCTTTTAATGTTGGAGAAATTTTTTCAGCTCGTGTGCTAAAATTGGATGCTGAGAATTCGCAGGCACTTTTAAAGATGACTGATGGATGGCAGTTTAGTGCAAAAATTGCAAATAAGCTGGATACCTTTCCCGAGGGTTTGATTAAATTTCAGGTAGAAGGTAATGAAGGCGGTACGCTTAATATAAGACTTGTAAAAGAAAAGAATGATGACAGCAATAAAAAAAGCAATATTAAGGATATGCTGCTTAGTGAGGATGTTGATCTTAAAAAAGAAGATTTCAGTTTACTTGATAGTATGGTAAAGCATAATATGCCGCTTTCAAAAGAGAATATTTCAAATATAAAGACATTAATTAATTTTAAAAATAAATTTTCTTTAGATGATGGAGAACAAGATAAATTTATTAATAATTATTTAGAGGCTAATAATATTGATAAGTATAGTGAAAATGGTAAAAAAGTAGAAAAGGTGCTTAAAGATTTTATAAGTGAATATAAAAATTTTGATGAAGAGGATATTTTAACATTAGTAGAGAATGGTATTGATTTAACAGAAGATAATTTGAAAAGTTATAATAAGCTTTTTAAAGAGCAGTCTTCAACAATATATAAAGAATTAGAAGAAATTAAAAATAATATGAAAAGTGAAAAATTACAAGATAATGATGGTAATATAAAGCAGCAGATTAAAAACAGAATTGATGAGATGAAACAGACTATTAAGGAAGTTATAGATAAAACTTCATCAGAAAAAAATGATGCAGCTGATAAAATACTAAATTTATTAACGAGTAAATTAAATGATTTTAAAGTATTTAATTCAGTTTCTAATCAATATTATTATATGGATTTACCGGTAAATGTGAGAGATAATAATTATGACTGCAAAATTATTATAAAAGATGACAGAAAAAGCGGAAAGAAAATTGATTCAAAGAATGTAAAACTGGTTATAAGTATTAATACTAATAATTTAGGAATAATAGATGCTTATATAAAGGTTAATGATAAAAAAATGAATGTGGATTTAAAATGTGATGATAACATTGAAGGTATTTTCAAAAGTCAAAAGGATAAGATGGCTGAAGAATTATCAACCATAGGATATGATGTAAGTTTAAATGTTTCTAAAAAAAATAAAGAAGTCAGTCTTGTTAATTGCAGAGAGTTCTTTAATGATGTTTTATTAAGCAATGTAGATGTTTTGGTTTAAGCTTAGAAAGGGGGACAAGAATGAAAAAGAGAAGAAAAGCAGCAGCGCTTAAATATGAAACAGGTTATTCAGCACCAGTTGTCACTGCATCTGGAATGGGACAAATTGCTGATAAGATTATTGAGAAAGCTGAAGAAAGTAATGTCCCTGTAGTTAAGGACGAAGCATTAGTAGATATGCTTAATAATATTGATATTGGAGATAGTATACCATCTGAATTATATGAAGCAGTAGCAAAGATAATTGCTTTTGTAAGTCAAGTTGATAAAAAGAAAAAAAGGTGGTAGCTGACTTGTGTACTTTGTGCAAAAGGAAAGTATAAATAAAATATGTATTACAAGGTGAGTGTTAACATGTCTTTATATGCAATTTCAGATCTTCATTTAGCATTGAGCGGTGATAAACCAATGGATATTTTTGGACAAAACTGGTATATGCATGATGAAAAAATAAAAGAAAATTGGCTCAAAAAAATTGAAAAAGAAGATATAGTACTTATTGCTGGAGATATTTCATGGTCTATTAATTTAGAGGATTCATTAAAAGAATTGAATTGGATCCATCAGCTTCCAGGCACGAAAATAGTTGTTAAGGGAAATCATGATTATTGGTGGGTAAGTATATCTAAGCTTAATAATTTATTTGATGATATGAAATTTTTACAGAATAATTTTTACAGCTATGGAGAATATGCTGTTTGTGGTACGAGAGGCTGGAATTGTCCCGGAGGCGACAATTTTACAAGTCACGATGAGAAAATATATAGAAGAGAGGCTATCAGATTAAAACTTTCTTTAGATACAGCTAAAAAATCAGGTTTTAAAAAATATATTGTAATGCTTCATTATCCTCCTACTAATGATAAGTTCGAAGATTCTGATTTTACTAATATTTTTAAAACATATGGAGTAGAAAAGGTAATATATGGCCATCTACATGGGTATTCATTAAAGAAGGCATTAGTTGGCATGAGAGATGGTACTGAATATATTAATACTTCAGCTGATTATATTAAATTTGATCCATTAAAAATCATTTAAAAAGGAACACTAAAGCTGTTAAGGCTGATGTGTTCCTTTTTAAGTATATATACTATCCTTGGTAACAAAGTTCCACTAGATTTCTAAAAGAAGCTTCCCTCCGCTATCATTTATAAATTAAGTGGAACTAAATGTGACCGAGGAAAGTATACTATGTTAAAGATTTTTTGAATAATTTAGAGAATATGCTTTCTTTTTTAGTTGATGTTGTATCTGTAGTATCTTCATCAAGTTGATTTTCTTCATCTAAAGAATCTTCTTCAGCTTTTTTTGCATCCATTTTCATTAATTCTCTTTGATCCTTTGCAAGCTCTTTTATTTTTTGAGGACATGTAGGGTCTACAATTACTTTGGAAAAATAGCTGGATGCATCATCGGTTTTTCCACATCTTCTGCTGAGGTCGCCTATAAGGTATAGAACTGTGAATTTATCCATACTATATATCGGAAAGTTTTCGCTTGAATATGCTTTTGTAAAACCTTCAACAGCTTCATTTAAAAATAATTGTTCATTTTCGTTGTCATTAATTAATCTGTACATCCAAGCAATTTTAAGACAGTTCATTGCTTTTTTACTTAATTTAGCATTAATGATACAATAATTTAACAGTGAAAGTTTATACCTTTCAATTGCTATATTGACATCAAAATATTCAGGATATGCTTTTCCATGCCATTTAACTGATATACTTTTTTGAATAATTTCAGCATCAGAGTCTCTTATTCTTTCAAAATCTGTTTTAGTTGCAGCATATCCACATACATTGCACAGCCATATATCATAGAAGTATGGGTTAATATCTCCATAACGGAGAAAAAAATCACTATCCTTTGATAAGATTCTGGTTGAAGAGGATTTGACAACCTTCGTTTTAATAATGCAGCCGCATACTGGACATCGAACCTCTTTTTCATATAACGATGAAACTAATAAATTATGTAATTTCATTTTCTCAGAATCGACTTTCTTTTCAGTTTCCTGCTTTTTATCGCTAAAAATATTTATTTCACTAGCATTATCAAATCCTAAATACTCAATACCGGAAAAAATATCTTTATTCATTTTAATCACCTTCAATTTATTATAATTATATCATATTATATTATAGCAAAAAAAAATGAATTTTGATATATATTTTAATTAATTTTAAACTAAAATAATATTTTTTTATGCATGAAATAATATTTTTTATTTGTTTATGTTGTTAAATTATGTTTATTATTGTATTATAGTAGTGTACTATCCTCGGTCACAAAGTTCCAATAAATTTTTAAAAGAAGCTTCACTTCGCTATCATTTACAAATTAATTGAAACTAAATGTTCATAAGGAAAGTATTGCGTTAATATAATGGTTATTGGAGTGGATATTATGGCAATCCAAGAGTGGAATACATTTCTTATGCCTTATGAGCAGGCAGTTGAAGAATTGAAAGTTAAATTTAGAAGTATACGAAAAGAATATACAAGAAAAAAAGAATACTCTCCTATTGAATTTGTTACAGGAAGAGTGAAGGAAATATCGAGTATTCTTGAAAAAGCAAATAAATTTAATATGCCGCTTGATAGAATAGAATATGAAATAGAGGACATAGCTGGAATTAGAATAATGTGCCAGTTTGTTGATGATATAAGTTTAGTTGTGAATCTTATCAGACAAAGAAAGGATATGCAGATTTTATATGAAAAGGATTATGTAACAAATGTAAAAGTAAGTGGTTATAGAAGTTATCATATGATTATAAAATATCCTGTAAATATGGCTGAAGGCGAAAAGAATATTCTTGCTGAATTTCAAATAAGAACATTAGCCATGAACTTTTGGGCTACTGCAGAACATTCTTTAAATTATAAGTATAAGCATGAAATACCTAAAAATATAAAAAAGAAATTAAAAGATGCTGCAGATGCTGCTTTCCAATTAGATGAGTTAATGATGGAAATTAAAGATGAAATAAAAGATGCTCAAAAGTTATTTGAAGTTAAGTCAAGTTTAGTTTCTAACATTATGAATAACATATTAACTCTTACATCATTAGGAAAACTAGCTGAATCAACAAGGTATCAAGTTCAGCTAAACAGGCTTATTGAAGAGGGAGAGGCAGCAGATTTAGATAGTTTATTTCAAGAAACAGAAAAAAGCTTGGAAAAGTTTAAATAAAAAAAGAATTTCCTCAAATAGGAAATTCTTTTTTACTTTGATAGGTAATGCTGCTATAACATTTTCAGAGAAACTTTATAATTTTTTTATTTAACAACAATATTAACTAAGCTGCCTTTAACTACAATAACTTTAATGATATTTTTTCCTTCTGTAAATTTCTTTATTTCTTCATTATTAAGTGCAATGTTTTTAATTTCATCATCTTTTAGGTCTGAAGGAATATTTGTTCTAACCTTTATTTTACCATTTATTTGAATAGCAATTTCAATTTCATCTTTTATTAATGCTGAACTGTCAAATACAGGCCAGCTTTCATTAAATACAGAATAGTTTTCACCTAATAGATTCCATTGTTCTTCAGAGAAGTGAGGTGCAAAAGGTGCTAAAAGTTTTATAAAGTCTTTTATGCTTTCCTTTAAGAATTCAGCATTTTTTTTCTCTTCTCCAAGGTATTTTGAAATTGCATTTGTAAACTCCATAAGTCTTGCAATAGCAGTATTAAATTGAAGCTTTTCAGTATCTTCACTAACACCTTTTATTGCAGAATGTCTCCAGAAATTAAGTTCTTTTTCTGCTTTATCTATAGTATTTTTTGAATTTGCAGAATCAGCTATTACTGCAAGTGAACTATCCAAAAGTCTTTCTATCCTATCAACAAATCTTGAAACAGCCTTTATTCCATCGTCGCTCCATGCACCACCTTCAGTATAGCCAAATCCAAACATCAAGTACATTCTAAATACATCAGAACCATATTGTTTAATATATTCATCAGGAGATATAGTATTTCCTTTGGATTTACTCATTTTCTGACCATCAGGTCCAAGTATTAAGCCTTGATGAGTAAGTGAAAGGAATGGTTCATCAAAGTTTAAGTATCCCATATCTCTTAAAACCTTTGTAATAAATCTTGCATATAAAAGATGCATGCAGGCATGTTCAGGGCCGCCGACATATTTATCAACAGGAAGTACTTTGTTTATTAATTCAGGATCAAAAGCCTTTTGACTGTTATGATTATCAGGATATCTTAAGTAGTACCAAGATGAGCATACGAAAGTATCTAAAGTATCAGGGTCTCTAAGTGCAGGACCGCCGCATTTTGGACAAGTTGTATGCATAAATTCATCTGATTTTGCAAGTGGTGATTTTCCATCAGGTTTAAACTCAACATTATAAGGCAGTTCAACAGGCAGCTGTTCTTCTGGAATTGATACTGTACCACAGTGTTCACAATAAACTATAGGAATAGGAGCTCCCCAGTACCTTTGTCTTGAAACAAGCCAGTCTCTTAATCTGTAATTTACTTTTGAGGAACCAAGGTTTAATCCCTGAAGCTTAGCTACAATAGCTTTTTTAGCTTCATCAGTAGTAAGACCGTCAAATTCAGCACTATTTACAAGAGTACCATGTTCAGTAAATGGCAATGAATCTCCGCCTGCGATTACTCTTTCAATAGATAAATTAAACTTTTCAGCAAAAGCAAAGTCTCTGTCATCATGAGCAGGAACTGCCATTACTGCTCCTGTTCCATAAGTTGCAAGAACGTAATCTGCTACCCATATAGGAACTTTTCTTCCGTTTATAGGGTTAATTGCATATGAACCTGTGAAAACACCTGTTTTTTCTCGAGATATTGATTGTCTTTCAATATCTGTCTGCTTTCTTGCATCCTCTTTATATTTTTCTACAGCATCTATATTATCTTTTGTTGTAATTTCATTTACAAGTGGATTTTCTGGTGCAAGTACTACATAAGTAACTCCATGAAGAGTATCAACTCTTGTAGTAAATACATTGAAGCTTAACTTTGAATCTACAATTTTAAAAGTTACTTCAGCACCAGTTGACCTGCCGATCCAGTGTTTCTGCATGGTTTTAGTCTTTTCAGGCCAGTCTAATCCATCAAGTTTTTCAATAAGTTCATCTGCATAATTAGTAATCTTAAAGAACCATTGAGTAAGATCCTTCTTTGTGGCAACAGTTCCGCATCGCTCGCAGGTTCCATCTTGAACTTGTTCATTTGCAAGTACTGTATTGCAGCTTGGGCAC
>JAUZPN010000015.1 GCA_030705885.1 Bacillota bacterium
ATCTAGTTTATCAGCAATTAAAATTACAATTTGCTGAGTTATAGCAGCAAGAATTACTTCAACTTTGAGAGAAGTAGTATTTCTTAATTTTGTATAACCAAGGCACATAGGAAATTTAACCATGAAATTTGTTCTTTCAATAATAGTTATTAATTTATAAAGATTATTCCATTTGTCTGACCCTCTTTGAATGGCAGTATTCATTCTAAAATCTTCATCAACATAAGTATGATGCATTCTGCCACAAGGAGAATCTGTGCATGGTTCAGTACAGGATAGATTTTAAGTAGTTTTACCATTGATTTTTTTCTTTTGAGATTTTGGGCAAAGCCATTTTAATTTTAAAGGTCTACCTTTTTCTTTTGAGGAACCATCGAATTTCGTTAGTAAAGAACTATCATTAGGACAGGTAGGAATACCATTTTCATTAATACCAGGTTTGCCTATGTCTTTAGAATTTCTTGGATTAAGAGGAATAATGGGAATCATGCCATGTTCTTTAATTAGATATTTATAATTATCTATAGAATCAAAACCAGCATCGCCTAAGAAATATTTATATTGGAAATGAGAATGACAGCTAAAGAAGTTATCAAGCACAGGAATGAGGCTTTTAGCATCATAATCATCTTTATGCTCAGCTCCAGATATAGCTTCAGCGATATCAATAAATTATAATCTGATTTTTCTCTGTTAAGTTTACCATTTAAAACTTGATAAATTCCCCATTCCAATGAAGAATATGTATGTAACTCGACTTTATATTCAGGTAGTAACTTTAAAGTTTCCATCTTTCCTCCAAAAATAAGAAGAAATAAATTTATTATAATCACGCCTAATGCAACACTTGCTAAGTATTTAATTATTTTTTTAAATAAATCATTCATCCCTACCATTAAATATTTTTATAAATTTATCAACATATCCCCTCAGTTTATTTCCTGCTATAGCAATCTTATCAATTCGTATATTATATAAATTTGTGAATATACTTCTCAATCTATTAATGCCATTATATGCTGTACTATTATCATTAATTATCTGCTTCTAATTAAATTACAAATATATATTGGATACAATTTTATACATATTAAAAATAGGCTATAATCACTTTGTAACTCTTTTGCAAAATCAATTAGTTCTTGCCTAGTAGAATGAAATTGAAAATTTATATAATGCATTTTTTTACCTACCTTTATATTAATTAATATGGTACAAAATACATTTAAAATATAAAAATGATACAGACAATAAAAGGAATTAAGAAAATAAGGAAATATTTAAATTTAAATTTCTTTTGGACGATTATTTTCTTTAGATTTAAACTTTATGGGCTGGCTTTTTTTGAATTATTATTGTTACTTGTAGTTGTTCTTATGACAACCTTCGAATTTTATAAAATTGATAAAACATCAGCATATCTAATGATACCTTACATATTATGGCTGTCATTCGCAGGTGTGTTGAATTATGCAATATGGATGCTAAATAGATAAAGCAAAGAAACATTTCTTCAAGTATAACGTAATAACTGCAATCTCCATATCAAAGGAAGGAATGTTTCTTATGAATATTATTATACCAAATAAAAATATTCTAAGTAATAATTTTGATTATCTTTTAGGATCAGCAACAATCAATACATCTACATACTTAGTATTTTTCATTATTCTTCTAACAATAGAGCCTCTAATAATCTCATGTAACCTAGTTCTTGCAGATTGACCCATAACGATTTGAGTTATATTATTATCCTTTGCATACTTTATTATAGCTGCTGCAGCATCTCTTGACTTTAAAACATTGAAATCTGCTTCCATTTTGTTACATAAGACACTTATTTCATACACCTTCTCAAGTTCTTGTTCTTTATGAGGATATTCATTATTTACATATAAAACGAAGAATTCAGCTTTCAAATTTTTAGATATTCTGTAACCCCTCCTGATAAGATATTCCGAATTAAAATTAAGACTTACACATACTAAAATTTTCTCTTTTGCACCAACTAAGCCTTCAACATTCTTTTTATTTTTATATACTGTGAGCCTGTCATCAACTTCATCCGCAACTTCTCTTAAAGCCATCTCTCTTAAAGCAGTTAAATTACCCATACGAAAAAAATTGTTTAAAGCTGATTCTATCTTATCCGCTGCATAAACCTTTCCGTTCTTTATTCTCTCTCTAAGAGCATCGGGTGAAATATCTATAACTTCTATTTCATCAGCTACATCCAACATTTTGTCCGGTATAGTTTCTCTTACTTTTATTCCAGTCATTCTGCTTACATGGTCATTTAAACTTTCTAAGTGTTGAATATTCACTGCTGTCATTACATCAATACCATAGCTTAAGACTTCTAAAACATCTTCATAACGCTTTTGATGCTTTGACGTTGGAACGTTAGTATGTGCTAACTCATCAATTATTACTACCTGTGGCTTTCTTTCTATAATTCCCTCTAAATCTAATTCTTTAAAAGCAACTCCTTTGTAGTTAATTTCTTTAAGCGGAAAGGTTTCAAGTTTATCTATCTGTTCCACAGTCCCTTTACGCTTAAAAGTCTCAACAAGACCAATAATAATATCTATATTATTAGCCTTCATCTCATTTCCATCACGTAACATCTGATAGGTTTTACCTACACCAGGTGCACCACCTATGTAGATTTTTAATCTTCCTGTTTTATTCTTTTTCATTTTATCTATTAATTCATTTTCTGTATTATTCATATAACCCCACATCCTAAACATTTTTTAAATTATATACCAAATTATTAACCTTTTTTCTTAATAATAAAGTGAGAAATTTTTCTTATTTTTGTATAAATGCAGCTACATAAATTATATCCCATAAAACATTTAAAACAGAAATCTTTAATTTTTTTAATAAAATTATTATTGCTACTACTATAGCTTATCTGATAGAATTAGTCTTATTTTTTATACTCTAGTCTCTGTTTTCACATTATTAATTGTATAAATGTGAGTTTAAAAATATATAATCAGGTTAAAATGGATTAAAAAAAGGTACTACTGTACAACTAAGCAATAAAGCCTGCAGTACATTAAGCACCTTAATTTCAGCATAGAAATCTCCTTTACTCGTCCACCAGTCTATATCCAACTCCAACCTCTGTATAAATATACTCTGGCTGAGCAGGGTTTTTCTCTATTTTTCTTCTGAGGCTTGCCATGAAAACCCTAAGAGATTGAGTTTCATTTCCTAGTTCAGCACCCCAAATCTCATGAATGATAAAATTATGAGTTAGCACCTTTCCAGGATATTTGCATAAAAGAGACATTATTTTAAATTCTATTGGTGTTAGATGTATTTCTTCATTGTTTATTACTACCCTCCTTTTATTAAAATCTACTACTAGATTTTTCACTTTAAAAAGATCTTTATCTATATTTGGACTTTGATTCATAGCAGTATGCCTTAAGGATACCCTTATTCTTGCAAGCAATTCTCCTATACCAAAAGGTTTTGTTAAATAATCATCTGCCCCTTTGTCCAGTGCCTCCACCTTCTGTCTCTCATTCTCTCTTGCCGAAACAATTATTATAGGAGTTTTAGACCATTGCCTTACCTTAGCAATAACTTCGATTCCATCAATATCCGGAAGTCCTAAGTCCAATATTATCAAATCCGGATTATGAGACATTGAAAGTGCAACAGCGTCATTACCTTTATCTGTTTCCATATACTTAAATCCTTGAGCAGATAATGCTGCAGTTATAAAATTTCTTATGGGCTTATCATCTTCAACCACAAGTATATAAGGTTTATTTTCCATATTTTATCTCCTCCTTAGAAATGTTAAATCTAAAAACAGCTCCGCCTTCCTTTTTATTAAAGGCTTCAATATACCCATCATGTGCCTCTACTATAGATTTGCAGATAGCAAGTCCAAGTCCTACACCTCGCCTTGAATCTGATATATTACTTCCATCTGTAAAGAATCTTTCAAAAATATGAGGTAATATTTCCTCTGATATCCCTTTTCCATTATCACTAACCTCAAAAAAAATTCTATCGTCTATTTCATAAGCTTTTATCTCTATCAAGGAACCTTTTGGCGTAAACTTTAAAGCATTATCAATTAAATTTATAAGTACCTGCTCAATCAAATTTCCATCCATGGCTGCCATTATTACATTTTCAGGAATAGTAACCTTACTGCTATGATTTATAAACCGCTTAGATGTTCTCTGAACGGCTTCATATACCACCTCTTCAACCAATTCCATGCTTTTCTTCAACTGCATTTTTCCATCATCAAATTTTGTCATACTAAGAAGATTCTCGACCAACCGTATAAGCCATTCAGTATCATCATAAACACCTTGAAGGAGTTGGCCTTTTCTTGCAGTTGAAATCAGTTCACCATTTTCTATTATTGTACTCACAGCACCTTTAATACCTGCAAGAGGGCTCCTTAAATCGTGTGAGATTGATCTTAAAAGGCTGCTTCTTAACCTTTCGCTTTCTATTTCAAGTTTAGAATTTTTTTGATTCTCCGATAATATTTCTCTATCCAGTGCAATAGATATCTGACTTACCACTGTATTAAAAATGAACTTCTGCTCTGGTTTAAGTATTGCCTCAGAGCATGAAATCCCTAGTACTCCTAAAACTTTACCCTGACTTTTGAGAGGTGCATAATACCCATTAGCTCCGTAAAATGTATTTGTACCTGCACCAGATTCATTACCATTTAGAACTGTCCATTGAGCCACAGCTTCTTCATCTTTACTTAATAAATTATTGTCGCCACCTTTATCTACAGTATAAATAAATGGCTTGGATAGTTTATCTTCCTCTGACAGATAGCAAACAACTTCTCTTCCCAAAAGCCTCGAAATATATTTTATTCCTATAGCCACAACATTTTCTGTACCTGTAGCACTTAGAAGCTTTCCACTTACTCGATATAAAACCTGAGTTTGCTTTTCTCTTTCAAACGAATTTCTAGCTTCTCTCTGGATCTTATTAGTAAGAGTTCCTATTATAAAAGCAACTAACAGCATCATAGGGAATGTTGCATAGTAGCTTTTATCATAAACTTGGAAAGAATATCTCGGATCAGTAAAAAAATAATTAAATAATAACACTGCCACCAAAGAAGATATTATTCCTAATAAATATCCATTTGTAGCAATATATACAAGTATAACTGCCAATATATAAATCATTATAAGATTAGGCAGGCTAAATCTCAAATAGTCTAAAGCTTTTGAAACTATAGTTGCCATAAACAATATAAAGATTGATACTAAAATCTCTTTAAAAGATACATTAAAATTTATCCTAAAATTAGTCCTAAAGAAATTCTTTTTATTTTTTATTTTAGGATTAGGAATAACATAAACATCCAGATATAATTTAGAATCCATAAGCTTTTCAACTATATCTTTTGCATAGAAATTAAACAATCTGCTGTGTCCCCTGTTGTTTTTTCCTATTACTATTTTAGTAACATTCCTAAATTTAGCATATTCAATTATTTGTTCAACTATATTATCACCATATATGGTGACTATTTCTGCTCCAAGCTGTTCAGCTAAATTTAAATTTTCATTTAGTCTTTCCTTGTCTTCCCTGCTCAATCTCTGTACTCTTGTGGTTTCCACATGCAATGCTATCCATTTAGAATGATATGCTTCTGCCATTCTTGCTGCAGTACGTATGATTTTTGAAGATGAAGCAGAAAACCCAATACAGGCTAGTATTGGGTCTGAAGTAGGCATTACAGTTATCTCTCCTTTTGATAACCGTACGCTTTCAACTTTATTATTTACCCTGTCAGCCATTCTTCTAAGTGCGATTTCTCTAAGTGCAAACAAATTTTTCTTAGTAAAAAAATTATTAAAAGCTTCCTTCGTCTGCTCCTTACTGTATATTTTGCCATCACTAAACCTTTTTAAAAGTTCTTCCGGCTCAACATCTATGAGCTCTACATTATCTGCCTCGTCAAATATTCTATCTGGAATAGTCTCTCTTCCAGAGACATGCGTAATACTTTCTACCATATCCTTAAGGCTCTCAATATTCTGAACATTTAATGTAGTATAAACATCTATTCCTGCATTAAGAAGCTCTTCTATGTCCTGCCATCTTTTTCTATGCCTTTTAGTTTTAGCATTTGTATGAGCAAGTTCATCAACTAATATTATTTCAGGCTTTCTCATTAGTGCTTTATCTAAATCAAATTCCCTTAAATTTATTCCTTTATATAAGATACTTTCATAGCCAATGCCTTCAATTTCATCAATCAGCTTCATGTTTTCAGGTCTTTCATAAGGCTCAATATACCCTATTACCACCTCTTTGCCCATTTTTTTCATATCATGAGCTTCCATTAGCATTGCATAACTCTTACCAACTCCAGCAGCATATCCAAAAAATATTTTTAACTTTCCCCTGACAAATTCTTTATACTCATTTTTGACTTGATTCAATAGATAATATGGATCTGGTCTACTCAAATTATTAATGCTAATCACCTTCTTCAAAATTCAGCAATTTATAATTTTAGATTTTTATAATATTTAATAAAATTATATAGCAATTTATATTAATATTAAAGCGAAACTTCATTCCTTTAAAAAAACTAAATATTTATTGTCTAAAGAGCTATATACTTTAATTCTACTTCCTTCAACTTCACCCTGCAGACTTGATGCTCCACAATAATTGTCCTTCTTGCTGTCAAAGGTTATATTTATCTTATTATCATTTACTTCATATTTTCCATCAGTACATTCCGCATCTTTGTATAGTGTATATGTCATAGTACATTTATTATTAGAATCCAGTTTTAAAGTGATGTTACTGTTATCCCTAGAAACATATTGTCCCTCATAAGGGTTATTATTAAATGCATTAGTATTAACACTAATTACTGCTAAAGTTCCAGCTAAAGCAATTACCAATATAAAAAATATCTTTTTCAAATTATCTCCTTCTTTCCATATTTCCCAAAAATTTTTTTCAATTAAATTTATATCCATTATTTTTCTCCTCCACTAAACATTCATTGATTTAATAATATCATTTGTCATATAAAGGTAGGATAAAGACTGCTTCATTCTGTATAAAGATTGTATAAAGATTTATATATAGAAAAAGCTATGAAGTTTTAGCTAGAACAGCTATCTCTTCATAGCTTTTATACGTCTTGAGTACCACTCTATTTAACCTTCAAAATTGAAGCTATTTCAAGGTTAACTTTTAATACATTTACTCTTGTTTCTCCAAATACACCTAAGCTTTTTCCTTCAGTATATTTGTCTACTATCTTCTGAAGATCAACTTCGCTTATTCCTGATGCCTTTGAAACTGCCGGTATTTGAATTTTTGCAGCCTCAGGGCTGATATCAGGATCTAGTCCCGATCCTGAACTTGTAAGTAAGTCCGCTGGTATATCCTCTTTTTTAACTCCAGGATGCGATTTCAAAAAGTCATCAATATCCTTCTGCACTCTGTCCTGCAGAGCCTTATTTGAAGGTGCCAGATTTTGCGAACCTGAACCAACACCACTATATGCAACTTTTCCATCTTTATCAGGTTTTATATCTGCCTCTATATAAGTATTATAATTATATGCCGAAACTCTTCCGTGGAAATATTTATCACTTTGGAAGTTCTGACCTAACAGTGCAGAACCAACTTCCTTACCATTTAGAGTAAGCATACTTCCGTTAGCCTGTTTGTGAAAGAACAGCTGTCCTATACCTGTGATAAGTGCAGGATAAGCAAGTCCACAAATCGCCATAAATACTATTGTTATTAGTATAGATTTTTTTAAATACTTCATAACTTCCCTCTCCTCCAATTAAAACATTAATAATGGACTTATTATCAAGTCAATAAGCTTTATACCTACAAATGGAAGTATTATTCCTCCAAGACCATATATAAGCATATTTCTTAAAAGCATTGTTTCGGATTTCATAGGTCTGTACTTTACACCCCTCATAGCTATTGGAATAAGCGATGGTATTATTATGGCATTAAAGATTAACGCTGATAATATAGCACTGGATGGAGTTCTCAGTCTCATTATATTTAATATATTCATTCCAGGTATAGCCGCAGTAAATATAGCAGGTATTATCGCAAAATATTTAGCTACATCATTAGCTATACTGAAGGTAGTAAGAGAACCTCTAGTTATAAGCAGCTGTTTGCCTATTTCTACAACTTCAAGTATCTTTGTAGGATCAGAATCCAAATCCACCATGTTTGCTGCTTCCTTAGCAGCCGTGGTGCCACTGTTCATTGCAAGCCCTACATCTGCCTGTGCAAGAGCAGGAGCATCATTGGTTCCGTCTCCAGTCATTGCTACGAGCTTACCTTCTGCCTGTTCTTTTTTAATAGCTTCAATTTTATCTTCAGGTTTACATTCTGCTATAAAACCATCAACTCCGGCTTCTTTGGCTATAGTTGCAGCAGTTAAAGGATTATCGCCTGTACACATTATTGTTTTAATCCCAATCTTTCTGAGTCTTTCAAATCTCTCCACCAAGCCTGGCTTAACTGTATCTTTGAGATAAATAACACCATATATTTTATTATCAACACAAACTACAAGAGGAGTTCCCCCAAGTTTTGCAACCCTGTTAACCACATTTTCTAAATTTTTAGGAATGATACCTCCCATTTTTCCTACCATGCCCTTTATAGCATCATAGGAACCTTTCCTAATCATGTGATTATCTTCTAAATCTACTCCACTCATTCTTGTTTGAGCTGAAAACTCAATAAAATCTGCATGGTCATATTCTCTAGGTTCAACTGTTGTTCCTAGCTTGTTACCAAGTTCAACTATTGATTTTCCTTCTGGAGTATCGTCTTTTAATGAACTTATAACAGAATAATTTATTAAATCCATAACCTTGGAGTTACCTACAGGTATAAATTCTGCAGCTAATCTATTACCAAAGGTTATTGTTCCAGTTTTATCAAGTATCATCGTATCTACATCACCACAGGCTTCAACTGCCTTTCCTGACATAGCTATAACATTGAATCTTGTAACTCTGTCCATACCAGCAATTCCTATGGCCGATAGAAGTCCTCCTATGGTTGTAGGTATTAGACATACAAGTAATGCAATCAATGTAGATATCTGAATTTTAACTCCTGAGTAAACAGCCATAGGGTAAAGTGCTACGATAACTATAAGGAATATAAGAGTTAGGCTTACAAGCACAGTATTAAGTGCAATCTCATTAGGAGTTTTCTGCCTTGAAGCACCTTCTACAAGGCTTATCATTTTATCTAAGAAGGATTCCCCTGGTTTTGCAGTAATTCTAATTTTTAACCAATCACTTACAACTTTTGTTCCTCCAGTAACAGAAGAGAAATCTCCGCCGCTTTCCTTCATAACTGGCGCTGATTCACCAGTTATAGCCGATTCATCTACAGATGCGATTCCTTCTATTACTTCTCCATCGTTTGGAATCACATCTCCGTTTTCTACCAAGACTACATCATCTTTTTGTAATTCATTTGCATTTATGGTTCTAACATTTCCTGCAGCATCTATTAACTTTGCTATAGTATCCTTACGTGTCTTTTTTAAGCTTTCCGCCTGTGCTTTCCCACGACCCTCAGCAACTGCTTCTGCAAAGTTTGCAAATAAAACAGTAATAAATAATATTATAGATACTATTAAATTATATTCTCTTAAATTTTTTCCTGTGTCTCCAAAGACACTTGGAAAAAATACTAAAAACAAAGATATTAAAAAGCCTACTTCAACTACAAACATTACTGGGTTTTTTATCATATATTTGGGATTAAGTTTTTTAAAGGATTCTATAATAGCTTCGCTGAATATTTTCTTTGTAATAAATTTAGATTTTCTACTTTTATCACCCATATTATTCTTCTCCTTGCCTAATTATTTTGAATTTATATCTTTAATGCATTAGCTTTAAATGTTCTGCAATAGGTCCAAGTGCCAAAGCAGGCAAAAATGTCAAAGCACCTATTATAATTACTATAAATATTAATGTTATGATGAACATTGTATTATCTGTTTTAAATGAAGCCTCAGTTACAGGTACAGCCTTCTTTGCTGCTAAAGAGCTTGCTACTCCAAGAAGTAATATCATAGATAAATACCTGCCAAAGAACATAACAACTCCTGCACTGTAATTCCAGAACAAAGTATTATCTCCTAAGCCTTCAAAGCCTGACCCATTATTAGCTGCACTTGAAGTATACTGATAAACTATCTGTGACAATCCATGAAAGCCTGAATTGCTTATGCCAGCCAGTCCCGCAGGAACACTCAGTGCAATAGCAGATGCAGTAAGGATGAAAAATGGATGCAGCAATATTCCAAGTGCTATTAATTTTATTTCTTTTCCTTCTATTTTCTTTCCTAAGTACTCAGGTGTCCTTCCTATCATAAGTCCGCATAAGAAAACTGTAAGAATTGCATACATAATCATATTCATAAAGCCTACGCCTTTTCCTCCGAAAATGCAGTTGAGCATCATATTCCACATTGCTGAAAACCCACCAAGAGGAGTCAATGAGTCATGCATAGCATTTACAGCACCGCAAGATGTAGCTGTTGTAGTTGTAGCAAACAGTGAAGTTCCCGCTATACCAAATCTTAGTTCTTTGCCTTCCATATTTCCCATAGCCTGGCTTAGTCCTATTTTTGCAAGCACAGGATTACCAGCTTTTTCAGAGGAATAACAAACTGCAAGTGATGCCACTAACAAAACGCACATAGCAGCAAATATGGCTATTGCCTGTTTTTTCTTTTTAATCATGTGTCCAAAACATACAACTGTTGATCCTGCAAAAAGAATAAGAGAAATTATCTGAAGCACATTTGTAAGTGGTGTTGGATTTTCAAAAGGATGCGCTGAGTTAGCTCCAAAGAATCCTCCTCCATTTGTTCCAAACAATTTTATAGATTCAAGACTTGCAACAGGTCCAAGCGGTATATCCTGAAAAGTTCCTTCTATGGTAGTTACAGTTTTATTTGCTGAAAAGGTCTGAGGAACTCCCTGTGATATATAAAATATAGCTATTACAATAGAAGCAGGCAGCAGTATTCTTGTAATAATTCTTGTGTAGTCTACATAGAAGTTTCCAAGAGTTTTTTTCCTGCCTGCCAGTCCTCTCATAAATGCCAGGGCTATTGCAAGTCCTGTTGACGCTGCAAGAAACATAAAAAATGTAATTACTATCATTTGACTGAAGTACGAAAGTCCAGATTCACCACAGTAATCCTGTAAATTTGTATTTGTTAAAAAGCTTATTACAGTATTAAAAGTAAGTCCCGGTTCCATTTTTCCTATATTATTAGGATTTAAAATATGAATTGACTGTATTCTTAAAATCAAATAAGCAGCAAATGCTGCTACAGCATTGCTGGAAATTAATGCAACAATATATTGTTTCCAGGTCATTTCTTCTTTTGTTATTCCTGTGATTTTATATATTAAATTATCTATTCTATCGAATACAGGATCTCCAAAAGTCTTTTTCTGTTCTGCTACTTTATAAATATATTTACCTGTTGGAATACAAAGCAGAACAAAAATAACAAGTACAATTGCCATCTGTAATATTCCCATATTACTACCTCCACCCCTATAAGTAATTGATTAAAATTTTTCCGGATTAAAAAGAGCATATCCTAAATAAAAGAATAACGAAACTACTATTATAATTAATCCTATCAAAGTTAACACCCCCTTAAGTAACTTCATTATTTTTTTGCTTTTTATCAACCTGTTTTTCAACCAAATTTACAACAAAAAATGTTAAGCAAAAATATACTGCCAGTGAAATAACCATTATTAAATCCATCATATTACCGACCCCCTATATACTATCCGATAAGCTCCTTGGCTTATCAATTGAATTTATGATATCACCTGCAATATAAATTTAGGATTAAGATTGATTTTATTTATATAAAGATTCCATAAAGATTTGAAATGTAGACGAATATATGCTTGGTTTTATATTCCTACAGAAAAAAATACAGAAAACTACATTGAGTTTCCTGTATTTTTTATATCTTATTTTTATATTATTTTTCTATTTCATATAATCCAAACCACATTGCAACACCATCTTCGTTATTAGATGCAATAACTCCTTTTGAGAACTTCTTAAGCTCTGTGTTAGCATTTTCAACTGTATAGGCAGCATCTGCAATATCATTAATAGCATCTCCAAAGCATACCACTTTATTGTTGCTTTGTAATAAAATTTGATCAAAACTAACTGAACTTCTTTATATTTATAAAACTTAACAAGTATTTTTTGAATATTCTGCATTAACCTTATCTACCACTATTGTATTTTGAAAATAAAGTTTATGTTTATCTTTTGTTTTAGATTTTCTACTTATATTCAACCTTTCCCTAATACTCAAAATGTCTGATATATAACAAAATTTGTAGTAATTCCATTATCCTATACATAAAAAAATGAGCACTATGAAAGATGAGTCACTACTAAAAGTTCCCCTTAAATGGTTGTAAACCACTTAATTGATTAAGTAAATAAACATCATCCATTTGTTCCCATCCTATCATAGAATGCCATACAACATCTTTTGAGTTTCTTTTTGCCATTTTCTTATAATCATCAATTAGTGATGGTTTATTATTAAAATACTCTTTTATTTCCAAATGATACTCTACCCATGGTATACTACAATATAAATTATTATACATTTAATCACAACCTTTTTTATTTTTTATCTATGATTTTCTAGTAATACCTTGTTTTATAAAAATTTAAACTTAGATTTAAGATTAAAACTAATTTATTTTGATTTTTGCAAAACCTTCAAAAATTGATTAGCTATTATGTTTTCAGGATCTTTTAGCAAAATTTCATTAAACCACTTTAATCCATTATCAAAATCTTTAATTCTTAAATAACTTCGTGCAATATCTATCATAACTTCGATATCATTAGGGTCAACTTGATTTAAATAAAGAAGTATCTCTATTGCTTTTACATATTCTTTAATAACAATATGAATTTGATATACTTTACAGATTACTTTTCTCAGAAGTTATTAACTATACTTTTGCAGTCTGATTAATATAAATTTTGTAATAAATCACAAATTACTGTAACAAATAATCAAATAGCTAAGTATAATTAATGTTCCAAAAGTATCTTAACTAATATTTTATCTCCATTTTTCATTTATTATACCATCTATGATTTTCTTGTTGCTGATAATTTCAATAGATATTAATCCCTCATGAATATCAACTCCAAAACAAGCAAAGATACTATTGTTATCTAAAAGGTAGTTATATCGTTTCATTTCTTCAATAACTTCATCACAAGAAAAAGGCTGACCAAACTTATCTTTAATTTTTTGGAAACAATCTCCTACCTGAAGATTAATGTTTAATTCACTAAGTATTAAATTTACTAAATCGCTCAATTCATTATTATAGTTTGCATCACTCAAACTGATAGCTGATGTACATTCTAGGTTTTCTAATTCTCTAAAAATTACAATATGCCATCCTAAAACCTCTGCTACACCATCAACGCCTGCATAATCAAATTCTTTTTCTTCTATTATTTCTTTGGAAAGAAATTTAGATAATCTAAAATCAGAAATATTTTTTATTATTTGCATTATACTTCCCACATCCTTTTACTATTTTAGCTTTCAATATTTACTTTTGTACCCTACCTGAATTGATTATATCCTCAACATCAAAGTTATAACCTTTAACAGGTGTTTTTAGATGGTCTACACTAACTTTAGTTACTACTATTGTCTTTCCAGAGTAAAGCTTAAGATTATCTCCTGATTTTAGGCTTCCTGCTTCCGTCCAGCCTTTTCCTTCTACCCAGAATGGATGTCCTTGTGTTGTATCTATTTTTTCACTGCCAGCTGTTATGTAAACTAAGGTATCTACCTCATGGACAAATATCTGTTTTACTTTCTTTAAACCTTTTTCTCCTGTTTCTGGGTTTTCAGAATATACTTCATCTCCTACTTAGATGCCACAAATAATTACCTCTATTTAAACTTCTTTTATATCTAACAAAGTTAAATATACATCTTTTGATATAAAATCAATCTCTTTTAAATTACATTGTGTTAAAATAATTGATAAATTAGATAACCATATATCATCATTGGTATTCATTGCCTCTAAAACAGCACATTCTAAATGTGGTATAAAAACTGCTTTAGGTAAAGACCTTAATATTTCAATTACTACATTTGAACCAGGCCAATTCATATCCTGTAACCAAATTAATAATCCTGATATTGATTCTTTAATTCTAGGATATCCCATTTTTATTAAGACTTTTGCTGCATTTTCCCAATATTCTTTTCTACTAGGTTGTAATAAATCCTTTGGATTTAACAAATTCATTGAAGCAATTTCACAAATAGCGTTCTCTTGAATATCCAATGATTGATTCCAACTTAGAGATAATAGTAAATTATTATCCATCTTTATCCTCCTATTTTGCATCTCAAACTATTGATTTTAATATAACTGAATAAGGATGTGGTGCCTTATCTTCATTTGGTCTCGAAGCAATCCAGCTATCCATAGTTGATGGGTCAGTTGGAATAACACTACAATGATTTGGTCCATCTACTACAGACATCAACACCCCAGTTGCATTTACAGCTTCTACTGTAGTGATAACATATTTTTTTAATATTACGTATTAACCTTATCTTCCACTATTGTATTTCAAAAATAAAGCTTAAGTTTATCTTTTGTTTTAGATTTTCTACTTATATTCAACCTTTCCCTGATACTCAAAATGTCTGATATATAACAAAATTTGTAGTAATTCAATTATCCTATACATAAATTAAATTCTATATAAGTATATATTCCTTCATGATGAAATAGCCACATTTGCTTATTCTCTTTGCTAATTATGATTGTATCGCCACCAATAAAACACTCACCAAAAATTTCTAAATGTTTTTGTGCAAATTCAACAATGTTATTTGCATCAACCTTGAATGGGCTCATATTGGGAAACCATGAACGATGAGTGACTACTAAAAGTTCGCCCTTAAATGGTTGTAAATCACTTAATTGATTAAATTTATTATTTAAATTATATGCAATATCAAATTCATCAATTGCAGCTTTATATTCTTCTAACTTTGAATAGCATATTCCAAGATTTAAATGTACTTCTGGTATAGTATTATCTATATCTATAGATTTTTTATAATTATCTATTGCTTTATTGAATTCTTTCATAGCAAAATAATATATTCCAAAATAAAAATATGTTTCTTCTTCATTTGGATCTATTATTAAAGCCTTTTTTAAACATTCTAATGCTTCCGAGAATTTTTCTTGTTTTATAAATACTCTTCCTAAGTTTAATATAGGTTCATCCCAATCAGGACATATATTTATTAACTGATTAAATGTTAAAATTGCAGAAGTAAATTGTTTTGTTTCTAAATAACAACAACCAATATAATTTAGGCAATTAACATCTTTTTTAATTTGTAACACTTATTAAATATAGTTAATGCTTCTTTAAATTCTTCTTTAATATAATAATTTTTAGCTTTTTTATATAATTTATTATATAATTTATCATACCTCATAGCTTTCTCCTTGAATCATAGATCTGATATTTTCAACATATTGTACCTGGTTTATTCCCAGAGTATGTAGCACTTGGTTTAGTTACTACATCATATACATATAACTTTTAATATTTGAATTCAAAATCCTAACGAAAAAATAACACCAGCAGCACTGGTGTATAAATAATATATTATAGGGGAGACTTATAACAAAGTATTAACTTTATTAATTATCAAACTTTATTATAAATCTACACCCACCATTATCCTATCTTTTCTACTTTTTCACTATTCAACCGTAACTGACTTGGCCAAATTTCTTGGCTTATCAACGTCACAGGCTTTTTGAACTGCGATGCTGTAAGATAGAAGCTGAAGAGGTATTACTGAAATCACTGGAGCAAATAATGGATCTACTTTTGGAAGGTATAATACTGAATCTACTGTTTTTTCAATGGTATCATTTCCTTCAAGTGCTAGTGCAAATACATTTGCACCTCTTGTTTTAACTTCCTTTATATTGCTTACCATTTTCTCAAATAAATCTTCCTGCGTTGCTAGTGCTATAACAATAGTTCCCTTTTCAATTAATGCTATAGGTCCATGTTTAAGTTCTCCAGCAGCATAAGCTTCTGAATGTATATATGATATTTCTTTAAGTTTAAGGCTGCCTTCCATAGCTACAGCATAATCAAGCCCTCTGCCTAGGTAGAACATGTCTTTATACATATAAGTTTTAGAAGAGAATTTTTGTATTTGTTCTTTATTCTTTAAAACTTCTTCTGCTTTATTTGGTAATTCAAGCATTGCATTTTTGTAGTATTCTATTTTTTCCTGATATAATGTCTGCTTATTTTCTGCAAAGAATAGAGCTATGATATACATTGCAATAAGCTGTGTTACATATGCTTTTGTAGATGCAACGGCTATTTCAGGTCCTGCCCAAGTGTACAGTACATCATCTGCTTCTCTTGAAACTGAACTGCCTACTACATTTGTAACTGCAATTACTCTTGATTTATGAGCTTTTGCGTCTCTGAGTACTGCTAATGTATCTGCAGTTTCACCAGATTGGCTTATTACAATTACTAATGTTTTTTCATTTATAATAGGTTTTCTGTATCTGAATTCTGATGCTATATCCACTTCAACAGGTATTCTTGCAAGCTTTTCTATAACATATTTACCTATTACTCCAGCATGGTATGCAGTTCCACAGGCTACTATAAATATTTTTTCTATATCTTTAATCTGCTCTTTTGTTATTGATATTTTATCTAAGTTTATTGGCTTTCCTGGTATTATTCTTGAAAGCATTGTGTCTTTTATTACTTTTGGCTGTTCATGAATCTCTTTTAGCATGAAATGCTCGTATCCGCCTTTTTCAGCTGCATCTGTATTCCATGTTACATGATATATTTCTTTCTGTATTTCTTCTTTTTCTTCAGTCAAAATAGAAATTCCATCAGTAGTCATTACAACAAATTCTTTATCATCTAAAAGATATACATCTCTTGTTTGATTTAGTATAGCTGGTATATCTGAAGCTATGAAATATTCTCCATCGCCTACACCAACTACCATTGGACTATCTTTTCTAACTGCTACTAATTTATCTGGTTCATAAGTAGAAATTACGCCAATTGCATAGCTTCCTTCCATTTTTGAAACTGCTTTTATTACAGCTTCAACTAAATCGCCTTTATAATAGTAATCTATTAATTGAGGAATGATTTCTGTATCTGTTTCAGACAGAAATTTATATCCTTTTTTTGTGAGCTTTTCTCTTAATTGAATGTAATTTTCGATTATTCCATTGTGAACAACACTTATTGTTCCTTTTTGATTTGTATGTGGATGTGAGTTTACATCTGAAGGCTCTCCATGTGTAGCCCACCTTGTATGTCCTATTCCCATAGTACCTTCTATAGGATTTATTTCAAGTCTTTTCTCAAGATTTGCAAGTCTTCCTTTACATTTTGTTACATCTAGGCAGCCATTATGGATTATTGCTACACCTGCTGAATCATATCCTCTATACTCTAATTTAGTTAATCCTTCCACTAATATTGAGGATGCCTGCCTCTTACCAATATAACCTACTATTCCGCACATAATTTAATCTTCCTCCTTAAAATTTTCATTTTGACTTTTCTGCTGATGCAGAAATTTTAATTTAAATACATATATAATTGTTTTTTTGCAATAGAATAATAAAGCATTTGATTTACATTTTTTTCAAATGCCTCAGTAGTATTTCTATTACCTTTGAGGTTTTAACACCAAGCTGATTTTGTGCTGAAAATCACTTTTCAGTTTTATCAGCCGTTTACGGTAGTGCGATACCGTGGGGCACCCGCCGAAGATCTTCGATACTCCCCATCCTCGTCAACTCATTTAAGTTATGAGTTCTGGCGCTTTATTTTATAGTATATTCATTCACATTAAAAACGGCAACCACCTTCTTTCATTTTTTTTATGATTATAATGCTTGACCACAAAGTTCCCTAAAATGTCAAAATTAATCTTATATACTTTATTATTTGATATATAATCATTCTAACTATTATAATATATTTTTTAAATAAATAAAAGATTACACATAAAAAATTAATAATTTAGTAACTCTTTATATAAAATTAAGTGCACCTAAAAAGCCTGCGGTTTTATACTTCCACAGACTTTTTTAAATTACTTTTATTCTTTAATCTCATAATTTCTATTTTCTAACTTAACTGAAATTAAAAGAATTAATATTCCTAGTACAAAGGTAACAGCTCCAATTTTAATAAAAAATGAAATGTAGTCTCTTATAATAGAAGCTGTTATTAATTTTGTTATTGCTATTTCTATATTAATGTTATCCATAAACTTTGATAAATAAGCTGTAACTGAAGGAATAAGAATCAGCATTCCATTTGCAATAAGAGTATATGCAATCCAATTGAAAAATTTAAATTTATTCCTAAGTAAAAGTAGTAATAAACCTATTAAAACACATAATCCAATGATAAATGCTGTTTGATATTTATATACTAAATAAGAATAATGTCTAAATTGCTGAAAGAATCCATAATTATTGAGATTATGCATTCCAATAAAAGTAGTTTCGTTTTTCATGACATTATATAAATCAGTTTTTATTTTATCTAGTTCTTTCTTAACTGAATCGTCATATTTTAAGTTTTTACTTGATATATATGTATCGAGTTTTTTGCCAAAAATATCTGCCTGACTCTTTGGATCTGGCTCTGCTAAGTTATTGCTTTTATAAAGCATATAGTCAATATCTTGTTTTGTACCTTTTTCAAATTGACCTTTTATCCAGTCTTTAGTAATCAATCCGCCAAATAAATCTTCTGGAAGATTAGTTACTTGTGCCATTTTATGGTTGTCTTTTTCTATTGTAGTTTGAATATAATCATATAAACCCATGTTTTGAAATTTTGTTAAATAAAAATCAGGTTTATAAAGCACATTTTGAACAAAAAAAGATATTTGAATCATAAGCAAAATAAACATCATTATAAGACTAATTAAAAATGAACTTAAATTTTTTATTATTTTCATAATCAAATCACTTTCCATTATCTATTTGTAACTGCTTCTTCATGTCAGAACTTACAAAGTCACATGTAACAACATATCTCTGCGGTGCATGACCTATATAATTAAAAGGATAACAGGTATATATTGTAAGCATTTCTTTATCACTATTAACAATAACTGTAGTATCATCAGCATTTACAATTCTAATTTTGCTGACTTTATAGTTAAAAGTTCCATAATACAGCTTTAATGTAACTGTATCACCAGCTTTAACATCTCCAAGTTTAGTAAATACAGTATCCCTATGTCCTGCAAGCACTGGATTGTTATTTTGTCCTGGCATTGGTGTCCTGGAATCATGCTCTACTCCCTGAGATAAAGCTTCATCATCTAATCCATGTATTATTGGATACTCAATATTAATTGATGGAATTTCAATAGTTCCAATATTAGTATTATTATCTGGTGTTTTAACTAAGGTATTATTAATTGTAATTTTCTTTTCAGTAAAATTAACTGCAGGTTTTTTGAAGAAAAGCTTTCCTACAAGATATGTTTGTGTAAATAAGTTCCACCCTGCAAACACTATTATTGAACTTCCGCATATTAAAAGAAAGAGAGGAATCCAAAATAGAATTCCTTTCTTTTTTCTTTTGGAAGTTTTATTTAATGACTTCTTCTCTTCGGTCATATCATAAACCCCTCTATGTTTTAATTATTCGAAACAGATTTTTTATTACGTAAAGCAAATGTTCCTGCTGCTCCTAAAACTAAAATGCTTCCAAAAACCATTAAATCTCCATAGTTAGTAGAAGTATGCTGCATTGAATTACCTGAAGCAGTACCATCAGATCCTGTTGATAAAATTGTATTTCCATTTCCATCTTTAAGGGCTACCCCATTGCTTGAATATGAATAGTTACCTTGGATATCTCCAGAAGCAGCTTGTATTGCAGCCATTACTTTTGCTTTATCAGAAGCTGATAATTGACCCATATGTGTAGTGCCAGCACTTCTCATTATTGATGCTACTGTATTTATTTGTGCAATTATATCATCATAATTTGAAGCATCTGAGGCTGATGAGTCAAGATAACTTCTTGCCGATGCTATTTGGCTTGATGAAGCTCCTGCACCTTCCAAAGCACCTATAACATCCTCCTTTGTAGCTGCAAATGCTGTTATTGACGTTCCAATAACTAAAGTTAGTGTTAAAGCTGCAGTAAAAAGTTTATTTCTAAATTTCATTTGTCCAACCCCCCAATTTAATTAAATATAATAATTTATATTTTTCTTTTCAAATTCACTTTATATTATACTATTCTCGAACACAAAATTCCAATAAATTTCTATGAGAAGTTTCCCTTCGCTATTATTCACAAATTAATTGAAACTAAATATAACGAGGAAAGTATAGCACATAAAGTATTTTAATTCAATAGTTAAATATAACCAAATATTGCTTATTCAATTCTATTTCCTAATATTATTTAAAACTAATAATGTATATTCCATATTTTTTTATAATAAAAAAATCTTTCACATAAATATAAAACCCTTTCATGTAAATAAATGAAAGGGTTTCCTATTTATTTATTTGCTTTTTCTTCAATAAGCTTTGCTAAATTATGAGCCATTTTATCTATTTGTGATTGATTTTCTCCTTCAAGCATAACTCTGACTAATGGTTCTGTACCTGATGGTCTTATAAGTACCCTGCCGCAGTCTTGAAGTTCTTCTTCAATTTTAGTTATTTCACCTGATATTTCATTATCAGTTAGATAAATATCTTTTTTGTCATTAGGTATTACTGCATTAGCAAGTACTTGAGGAAGTTCTCTCATTATAGATGTAAGTTCTGACAGTTTTTTACCAGTCTTTTTAATTATTGCTGCAAGCTGAAGTCCAGTAATAAGTCCATCTCCAGTAGTATTATAATCTAAGAAAATAACATGACCAGATTGTTCTCCTCCAAGAGTGTAGTTCTCTTTCACCATTTCTTCAAGAACATATCTGTCTCCTACTTTAGTTTTTACTAATTTTATTCCTTCTTTTTTTAATCCAAGTTCCATACCTAAATTACTCATTACTGTAACTACTACTACATCTTTATTAAGTTTTCCCTGCTCTTTTAAATATTTTGCACAAACTGCCATTATAAAATCGCCGTCTATTAGTTTACCATTTTCATCTACTGCAAGACATCTGTCAGCATCACCATCAAAAGCTAAACCAAAGTCACATTTTTTTCTAACTACATAGTCCATAAGCTCTTCTGGATGTGTTGATCCACAGTTTTTATTAATATTAACACCATCTGGATCATTATTAATAACTACTACCTGTGCTCCAAGCTGTCTAAAGGTATCAACAGCACTTTTATATGATGCTCCATTTGCACAATCTAATGCTACTTTTAAATCTTTTAAGTTAATATCTATTGTCGATTTTGCAAATTCAACATAATCTTCAAGTGCACCTTCCTCAATTACTTTTCTGCCAATATCTTCTCCTGTTGGAGATGGAAGTCCTTCTAAACCGCTTTCTATAATGCTTTGAATCTTGTCCTCTAATTCATCTGATAGCTTGTATCCTTGACCATTAAAAAACTTTATACCATTGTATTCTACTGGGTTATGAGATGCTGAAATTACTACTCCTGCATCAGCACCATATTTTCGAGTAAGATATGCTACTGCTGGTGTTGGAACTACTCCTACACAAACAGCCTCTGCTCCAACAGATAATATTCCTGCAACTAATGCTGATTCCAGCATATCACCTGAAATTCTTGTATCCATGCCAACTAGTATCTTTGGTTTATGAGCACCTTCTGTTAAAACAAATGCTCCAGCTTTCCCTAAATCATATGCTACTTGCGAAGTAAGTTCCTCATTTGCAATACCTCTTACTCCATCAGTGCCAAACATCCTGCCCATTTATGTCCTCCTGTATTCTCAATTAATTAATAGTTTTTTGCTTTTTCTTTTCCACTAAGTACATTTATTGCACCTTGAGCTAATGCCAAAAGTTCATCTTCTCCTGGATAAACAGTTAAAGGAGCAATAAATGAAACATATTCTGAAATTTTATCTATTATAATTTTATTATATGCTATACCTCCAGTAATTATAATTGCATCAACCTTACCTTTAAGTACAGCAGCATTTTTTCCAATTTCTTTTGCTAAATTGTATACAAATGCATCAACTAATTCTACAGCCTGCTTGTCACCAGCTAAAGAATCTTCTACAAGCTTTCTAACATCATTTGAATTACGGAGCGAATTAAATCCGCCCTTTCCGTTAATTTTCTTTTTCATTTCTTCATAAGTATATTCACCGCTGTAACATAATTTTATAAGATCACCTGTTGGAAGTCCTCCTGCTCTTTCAGGTGAAAATGGACCTTCACCATCTAAAGTGTTATTTACATCTATTACTTTTCCATAGTGATGTGCTCCTACAGATACACCTCCACCCATGTGTGCAACAATTAAATTTAATTCTTCATATTTTTTATTATTTTCCTTTGCATACCTCTTTGCAACAGCTTTTTGGTTAAGTGCATGGAATATACTTTTTCTTTTTATTTCTGCAAGACCAGTAATTTTTGCAACATCATCTAATTCATCTACTACTACAGGATCAACTATAAATGCTGGTATATTAAGTCCTTTTGCTATTTCATTTGCTAAAATTCCTCCAAGGTTAGAAGCATGCTGACCTTGAACCCCTACTTTTAGATCCTCAAGTATAGCTTCATTTACATTATATGTACCACCTTCGATTGGTTTAAGCATACCGCCTCTGCCTACAACTGCATCTAATGTATTAATATCAAAATTCTTTGCTTTAAGAACACTTAAAATAACTTCTTTTCTAAACTCGAATTGTTCAAATATACTTGCATATCTAGCAATTTCTTCAGTTGAATGTCTTAAAGTTTCTTCTAATATTTGCTTTTCATCTTCATAAACACCTATTTTTGTAGATGTTGAACCTGGGTTTATTATTAGTAATTTATATGCCATTATAGAGCCTCCTAAAAAATTATTTATGTGATGCTAATAAAACTGCAAGTGCAATTGAGTACATTTTAGTTTCATGGCTGTCTGCTCTAGATGTCAATATTACAGGAGCTGAAGTTCCAACTAACATGCCTCCATTTTTTGAATTAGTAGTATATGTTAATGTCTTATACATAACATTTGCAACTTCTATATTAGGAAGTAGTAAAATATCTGCTTTACCAGCAACTGGTCCAGTTACATTCTTATGCTTTGCAGCCTCTTCAGATATTGCATTATCTAATGCAAATGGTCCATCAACTATGCATCCCTTAATTTGTCCTCTATCACTCATTTTAGCAAGGAGTGCAGCATCTACTGTAGAAGGCATATCTGGATTTACAACCTCTACACAAGATATAGCAGCTACCTTTGGACATTCTAATCCAATAGCATGTGCAACTTTAACTGAATTATTTAAAATATCTATCTTTGCTTTAAGGTCTGGATATGTATTAAATGCAGCATCTGTTAAAAATAACAATCTATCAAAACTTGGTGTTTCAAAAACTGATACATGTGACATAAGCTTTCCAGTTCTAAGTCCTATTTCCTTATTGAGTACAGCCCTTAAAAATGTTGATGTTTCGATAAGACCCTTCATAAGCACATCTGCTTTACCTTGTGATACAAGTGTAACAGCCTTAATAGCTGCTTTTGCAGGATCTGGCTCATCTACAATTTCAAATTTACTTACATTAAAGCCAATCTTCTCTGAAATCTCTAAAATCTTAGTCTTATCTCCTACTAATACAGCATCTGCTATATTATTTGCAACTGCATCTCTTATTGCTTCTAGTACTGGTTCATCCTGTGCTACTGCTACTGCTACCTTTTTTAATTCCTTTGCCTTAACCTTTTCTAGTATTTCATCAAAACTTTTAATCATTATTAATACACCTTCTTCTAAATTTACTGTAAATAATATATTATATTAATCTCAAGAATTTCAATAAAAATCCCGAGAAAATAACAAAGTTTAGTATATAGGTTTCCATTCCTCCATTATACTTTCTGCTGCTTTTATCCCATCTACTGCAGCTGAAACTATTCCTCCTGCAAATCCTGCACCTTCTCCTGCAGGATACAAACCAGAAAAAGAAACACTTTGTAGTTTTTCATTTCTTTCTATTCTTACTGGAGCAGATGTTCTTGATTCTATACCTGTCATTACTGCATTAACATCTGCAAAACCTTTAAGCTTTTTATCAAAAATTAAAATTCCTTCTTTTAATGCACCAGTAACATATGATGGAAGACACTCATTTAAATTTCTAAATTCATAACCGGGCTTGTAACTTGGATTAACATTACCTAATTTACTGCTTACCTTATCCTTTAAAAAGTCACCTGTCAGCTGAATTGGAGCTATATAATTTCCACCGCCCGCTTTAAAGGCTAAGCTTTCATAATATCTTTGAAACTCCATTCCTTTTAGTATATTATTGCCGCTAAAATCAGGAATATTGTCAAAATCACTGGTATTGACTGTAACAACTAATGCTGAATTTGAATTCTCCATGTTTCTATTGTAATAACTCATTCCATTTGTAACTAATCTAGAATCTTCAGAAGCAGCAGCTACTACTTCACCACCAGGGCACATACAAAAACTATATATACCTCTGTTAAAAATTTCACTTTTATGAACAAGCCTATAATCAGCAGTTTTTAGTTTGGGATGATTCGCAAACCTTCCATACTGGCTTTCATTAATTTTTTCTCTTAAATGCTCTATCCTAACACCTATAGCAAAATCCTTAGGTGACATAAACACATTTTTATTATACAACATTTCATAAGTATCTCTAGAACTATGTCCAATAGCTAATATTATTGCTTCACAAGGGATTTCTTCACAATTAACTACTGCTGATGTTATTCTTTTGTCTTTTGATGTAAAAGATTGAAAAGTGCTGTTAAACTGCACTTCTCCGCCTAATGATATAATTTCTTCTCTAATATTTTTTACTACTTTTTTTAATATATCTGTTCCAATATGAGGCTTACCTGAATAGATTATCTCTTCAGGTGAGCCTTTTTTTACTAATTCTTCAAGTATAAAATCACATCTATGATCCTTAATCCTTGTAGTTAATTTACCATCAGAAAAAGTTCCTGCACCACCTTCTCCAAATTGAACATTAGAGTTTAAATTTAAAGTGCCATCCTTCCAAAACTTATTCACAGTTTCAGTTCTTTCATCAACATTTTGTCCTCTTTCAACTATTAAAGGTTTATAACCGTTTCTTGCCAGCAGTAAACCTGCAAACATACCTGCAGGTCCCATACCTACAATTATAGGTTTATGAAGCATTTTTTTGTCTCCAAATTTTAAATCAGATGAATATATCTTTTCTGACAAAATAACATCTTTACTCCTGCATTTAGATACAATTTTATCTTCTTTTTCTGCAAATACATCTACTGAATAATTAAATTTAATGTTATCTTTTTTCCTTGCATCAATAGATTCTCTAATAATCTTAATTTTATCAATGTCACTTTCTGATATTTTCAGAATCTTTGCTGCTTTCATTTTTATAATACTAATATCTTCATCTAAATTTACTGTTAAATTATTTATCCTTATAGCCATTATATCACTCTCCATTAAACAGTAAAAGAAATTTTACATTTTACTTTAAATTTTTTTAAGATTATTGTGTTACACTTGGAGAAACACTATCTTTTTTCTTTATTGATACCTTTACAGTACTAGGACTTTGTGATAGTTTATTTACTCCATCAGGTAAAATAATGGTTATAGGTACATCATAATCTCCTTCACCTAGTGAGTTTAAATCTACATAACAAGAAATATCTTCATTTTTTATGCCTTCTATTGTGCTTTGAGTTCCTGAAACAATAAAAGATTCTTTTGTATTATTTAAAGTTACATTGTAAGCATCTGATAAATTTTTAGTTTGTATATCCATACTGTAATTCTTTTGAATTACATTTTCTAAGGTTACTTTTACCTGTACTGTATCACTGTTATTAAGTAATTTTACCCCATCTGGCAAAATAATTTTTGTATTCAGTGTACCACTGTCGCTTATTGTACTTAAGTCAACAGGTTCAGTATCCAATTTCGTTATACTATCTATAACACTATCTGTACCTGCTATTTTTACTTTATCAGGAACGGCAATAATAGATTTCATATTTAAATTTTTATCAATATTTCCCTTAGTAGTAACATTTACAGAAACTAATTTTGTTTTTCTTACAGGTGTCAGTACTGATACTACTGACGGCTGTATCTTTATATTACTAATAGCTGTATCTGATTCGCTGCTAGCTTGGAGCGGCAAAGTCATATTTATGTCTTTTTCAGAATCCTTTAGGTCAATATTTGTATATACACTGCTAATTGAATCAACATATTTAGCTGCACCTGAAATATTGACTTCTTTAGGTGTTACTACAGTATCAAGAGCTGAGTATCCATCCTTCACATTTCCAACAATATTTACTTTTACAGGTACACTTTTTTCTTCTAAATCATCCATATAAATGGTTACCCATAATGTATCCTTATTTATAATATTCACATTTTGAGGTATTTCTTTAATAGATAATGGTATTTTGTTTTCGCCTTTTTTTACAGCATAATCGCCTAAATCAGCTATTATTTTAAAATTATCAGCTTTAACTTCATCAATATAAGGTAATACGCCTTTTACAGTAATTGACACTGTATACTTTTTATCAGAGAGTACTGCAAGCTTATACTGAGATACAGATTCTGTATTTAAAATAGTTACTGGTACTGTAATTTTGACTGTTTTAATAATATTATTCACACTAGAAATATAAAGCCATAAACAAAATGATACTACAATACAGCTGATTATTATTATCCATTTCTGCTTTCTTTTCTCTTCCACCACTTCACCTTCTCCATCCATGTCACTTTTTTAACTTGCCTGTTTTTTATAATTCTTATTAATATATTTTTGAGCTTACTTCTGTCGTAATTTCTTGTAAGTTTTCCATTAACTGCAAGTGAAATAACTCCCGTTTCCTCAGATACAACTATTATTATAGCATCTGAGTTTTCTGATATACCTAATGCTGCTCTATGTCTAGTTCCTAAGTTTTTATTAATTTCATTATTGTTTGTAAGCGGGAGAAAACAACCTGCTGCTGCTATCCTGTCGTTAATAATTATTGTAGCACCATCATGCAGTGGTGTGTTTACTACAAATATATTTTCGAGAAGTGCAGAAGATACTATAGCATCAATCTTTGTTCCTGTATCAATAATTTCACCTAATGCAGTTGTATGCTGAACAACAATAAGTGCTCCTGTTTTTGTACTTGCTAAATTATCTGCTGCTGTAACAATCTGATTAATGACACCTTCCATCATTTCATCATCTTCAAATATGTGCACATCCTTAAATGTATTGTTTCCCAAATGCTCCAATGCCCTTCTGATTTCTGGCTGAAATATAATTATGACTGCCATTAATCCAATAGCTAAAGTTTTATTTAGTATCCAATTCACCATATTTAAATGAAGTATATCACTTATAGGAATCAGAATTATAATCATTATAATTCCTTTAAAAAGCTGAAAAGCTCTAGTTTCTTTAATTAATTGATAACCTTTATAAAAAATGAATGCTACCACTGATATATCTAATATATTCCATATAGAAATATTCTTTATAATGCCTAATAAATTACTAAAAAAAGCTGCCAAAGATTTCACCTCTATTTCTAAAAAATATAAAATTCTTAAAAATATAAAATTCTTAATAAAATTTAATTGATAAATGTATTGAATAAATGTACGCTTTTATTATACACTATTTATAAAGGATTTTTAATAGTTATAGAAGATATTTATAAGATTAATTGAATTATACGAGGAGTGATGTTTTTGTTTAAAAACCAAAATAATATAAAAAGCAAGAATTATATTAATGAGGAAAATGCTGATGAAGAAAATGTAAATGATAAAGATTTGAATAAAAAGACTACTAATAAGAATGATACAAACTCAAAAGTCAAAAAATTCTTAAAAGGTTTATTGAAATTTGTAATTATATTATTAGTATTTTGTAGTACATGCATAGGCGTTTTTTATGTTTCATATAATTATATTCTTTCCAAATCTGATAAAGATTATGAAAGGAGTTTTAAGTCACATATTTCCTCAATAAATAATTTGAATAATGAAATAGGAAATCTGGCAGATTCAGGAGTATTTATTACAGCTGGAGAAGTACAGCAGAATGATAAGGAGCAAAAATATACTTCTCAAGCTATAACTAAACTTTCTAGTATTATAGATAAGCTAAAAAATGAACAAGATGCTGTAAAAAATCTTAATCCGCCTAATAAATTTGAAAAACAGCAGGCTAGCCTTTTAACTGGCTTAAATAACAATTATCTTCTTTACAAAGAAATTCTTAATGTACTTAAATATCCTGATATTAAATCTATTGAAACTAATGAACAAAATGTAAAAACATATAAAAATAATTGTATAAATAATTATGTACTAATAAGTAATTCTGGAACCTTTAGTGTTTATTTGCCTGACAGCACCACAACATTTATTTATAATTTTATTAGCTATGCTGATGTATTATCAAACAACTACAAAGCAAACAAACAAACTGCTGATGCAACTAAAAACTATATAAAATCTGTTGATAGTATACTAACTAAATTTGGTTCAATTAATATAGAATATAAAAAAGACTTACAAGATATCAGAGATTCTAATTCTTTTGACTATGATGATTTAGTAAAAACTCTTGAAACTAATACTGGAACATTAAACGATCTTTCAAATACTCTTTCTTCTTTAATTATTCCTTCGAATGCTTCCGGGATTAATTCAGAATTAATAGATACACTAAGCAATTATATGTCATATCTTACTCACTTTGAAAATGATGTTCTTAGTGAAAGATATGAAAGAAAATTAGCAAGCTCACCTAGTCCGACAAGTTTACCTAGCCCAACAGTTTTACCTAATCCAACAGGTTCAGCTAGCCCAACAGTTTTACCTAGTCCAACAGGTTCAGCTTCAACTATTAATTATAATGATCTGTATAGTACATCTAATTCAAAGTATAATGATTTTATTCAAAACTATAATACATTTGTAAATGATTATGCTGACTACAAAAATAAGGTACAGTAAAATTAACTTTATGACTGAGGAAAGTATAATATATAATATTATATTTTTCTCAAAATCTAATATTAACTAAAAATTTATAAAAAATATGAATTATTTTTTATATCATAGGATACACTAACAATCGTGCTGAAAAATAATTTTTTTAATGCGGGGAAA
>JAUZPN010000150.1 GCA_030705885.1 Bacillota bacterium
TGGTGCAGTTTTTGTAAATGTTCCTGTTGATGGTGATATAGTTGCACCTAAGACAACAGTATAAGTTAATGAAGATCCATCCTTAAATTTTATTGTAATAGGCGTATTAGATGTTAATTTAGATAAATATGATTTATATAATGTCAAAGCATATCCTGTAGCAGTAGGTACTATTGCTTGATCAGTACCTGCAATTAACCTATTAGTTCCATTATAAATTCCAACAACTGGATTTAAAACCTTATTTGGTGCTGTGATAACTGCTGTTAAATTTGCTGGTGCAGTTTTTGTAAATGTTCCTGTTGATGGTGATATTGACACCCATTGAGCATATACTATTTCATTTTCATTTACTAATGTTGATGATGTAAATGATGTTCCACTTCCATCTTGCGCTGTATTCCATCCTGCAAATGTATATCCTGCTTTTGTTGGTGCTAATGGCAATGTTATTCTTGTTCCAACAGCTATATTTGCTACTGGACTTACATTACTTCCTCCATTACTATTAAAATATACTGTATATTTATAAGATACTTTCCACTGAGCATATAATTTTACATCTGTCCCATACATTGATATTAATGAATTCGCTAGATAACTTATTCCACTTCCATCAGCTGCTGTGTTCCATCCTGCAAAGATATATCCTGTCTTAACAAGACTTCCAGTGTTTCTAAGTATTGCTGCTTTAGTTTCCTGAGTATATATATTATTATCAATCGGTACTGTCCCTCCTGTATTTCCATTTCCATCATATGATACTACATTATATGGTACGGTTTTGTGCCCCTCCCATGGATTGGTAAAGTGTATTGATGTGTTATGATAATAAATTATAAGGTTTGATGAACAGCCATCAAACACACCATCATACATGTTTATTACGCTGTTTGGGATTGTTATACTGCTTAAACTACTACAGCCGTTAAATGCACCATATTCTATAGTTGTTACACTGCTTGGAACAGCAAATTTTAAACTTGTTTTTCCACTTGGATAACATATTAAATTTGTTTTTAATTTATTATAAAGAACTCCATTTAAACTAGAATATGATGTATTATTAGCATCAACATTTATTGCTGTTAATTTACTACCTCCATAGAATGCACAAGTACCTATATTAGTTACACTGCTCGGAATTGTTACATTTCCTAAACTACTACAACTACTAAATGCATAATTACCTATCCTCGTTACATTGCTGGGAACTGTTATACTGTTTAAACTACTACAACCCTCAAACGCACGATCATCTATAATTGTTACACTATTTGGAATTATTATGCTTTTTAAACTACTGCAATTCTTGAACATATTATAATCTATATTTGTTACACCACTTGGAATTATTATGCTGCTTAAACTACTACAGTCCTCAAATGTACCACCACCTATGCTTGTTACACTGCTTGGAATTACTAAACTGCTTAAGCTGCTACAGCCCTCAAATGTACCACCACCTATACTTGTTACGCTGCTTGGAATTACTAAGCTACTTAAGCTACTGCACCCATAAAACATACAAGAATTTATTCTTGTTAAGTTACTTAGAATTTTTACACTTGTTAAACTGCTGCACCCATAAAATGCACCAATATCTATGCTCGTTACACTACTTGGGATTGTTATACTGCTTAATTTACTGCAACCATAAAATGCCTCACTACATATGCTTATTACACTGCTTGGGATTGTTATGCTTCCTAAACTACTACAGCCATAAAATGCATCACTACCTATGATTGTTACACTGTTTGGGATTGTTATATTGCTTAAATTACTACAGCCATTAAAAGCATCACTACCTATGATTGTTGCACTGCTTGGGATAGTTAAGCTGCCTAAACTACTACAACCCTCGAATGTAGCAGCTCCTATGGTTTTTACACCACTTGGCATTGTTATATTGCTTAATCTACTACAGCCGCAAAAAGCAAAATCTCCTATACTTGTTACACTGTTTGGAATTGTTATGCTTGTTAAACTACTACACTTATAAAACGCATGACCTCCTATGCTTTTTACACTACTTGGAATTGTTACACTGCTTAAACTGCTACAGCCTATAAACATATCAAAGTCTATACTTGTTATACTACTTGGGATTGCTATGCTATTTAAACTAGTACAGTTCTCAAACGCACCACTGTCTATACTTTTTACACTGCTTGGAATTATTATGCTGCTTAAATTACTACAACCATGAAATGCCTGACATCCAATACTTGTTACATTATTAGGAATTGTTATACTTTTTAAACTGCTGCAATCTCTAAACGCACCACCACTTATGATTTTTATACTGCTTGGAATTGTTATGTTGGTTAAACTAGTACAGCTGTCAAATACAAAATCATTGATGATTGTTATACTACTTGGAATTGTTATACTGGTTAAACTGCTACACCTCTCAAACACAGAACTACCTATGCTTGTTACACTACTTGGAATTACTATTTTGCTTAATTTGCTACATCCACAAAATGCACCAGAATCTATACTTATTACACTATTTGGAATTGTTATGCTGCTTAAGCTACTACACTGCTCAAATGCACTAGAGCCTATATTTGTTACAGTATTTGGAACTATTACACTGTTTAAACTACTACAGTTATAGAATGCATTAAAACCTATGCTTGTTACAGTATATCCATCAATCTTACTTGGAATTGTTATATCTCCTCCTGAACCTGTGTAGCCTACAATTACAGCTTCAGTTCCAGAATCAGATACTGAATACTGATAATCCCCACTTAATGCAGATACCTTTATAGTACCTATTTGAAAAATTATTAGAAATAATGCTAAAAATATAGATAAAAGTTTTTTCATTAAATACATCCCCTTAAAATATAATTATTATTTTTTAAACTGCATCTGAATAATTAAGTGAAACTAAATGTTTTTATATAAAATATATGATATTACTTTTATATAAATATAAATGTCTTGTCCAACAATCATGTCTAATTTGAGAAATAATCATTAATTTTTCTTTAATAACCAAATATTGATGGATAGATTAACAAATAAGATTTATATAAAATTATACAAGTAAAGTGACACTGTCACCATTCGTTACATTTTTTACTATTATATCATAAATAGATTTTATTATTCAATAATTCCTTCATTTTTTAACAAATATATTACTAGAATTACTAAATTAAAAGTAATATATATTATTTATTGTTGTTATCTGATATAATTAAGTAAATAATATATTTCTATTTAAAAACTTTTTAAAAATTATTGTTGGAGGCATTTTATGAAAAAGTATTTTATTATTACAATCATATTTATAATTTCTATTTGTGGTTTTTTATTATATCCACGAAGTGTAAATAATGCAATATTAATTAGTAAAAACGGAAAGACTGCTCAATTTTATATAGATGGTAAATTAAAAACTTTTAAAATTACCGATTCCTATTCAAAATATTCAGTATTAAACTTTAAATATAATATATTTTATACGTTTAGCTTTAAAATTCAAACTCCAAACAAAGAAAGAGTAATGGCAAAATCTGACGACTCTTTTGATTTTGAAAAATCAGGGAATAAAAAGTTAGCTAAAAATACATATTTTTATAAAATTGATAAATATAATAATATTTCTACAGCTAAAATTACAGATTTAATTGTTGGCCAGAGTAATTTAGAGAGTTATAAAGACAAATCAGGTAATATGAGTGTATTTATTATTTCTCCTGTAAATTATTCAACTATGAGAGTTGGAATATCCACTACAAATTATTTGTCGATTTTTCATGATAAAATTACACTAAGCTGTCTTTCTAGCTCAAAACTATACAGTATTAGAGATTCGTTTTCCATAAATTTATCTGCAGGTACTTCTGTTACTATTGAATTTATTAATAAAGGATTAAGGTTAACAGCTAATGGTTCTAGTAAACTTTTAAAAAACAGGTTATATTTAAACGGTACCGCATCAATTACAAGCATAATAAGAGGAAGTGAGGAATTTACTCCTTCCTACAGCGGAACATTAGAATTTATGCCTTTTAATGATGGTATTTCAATTATAAATGAACTTAATATGGAGGATTATCTTTCTAAAGTAGTTCCTTCTGAAATGACTAGCAATTCAAATATTGAAGCGTTGAAATGTCAGGCAATTGCAGCACGAACATATGCAATTTCAGATATGCTTAAAAATATTTATCCTGCTTATGGATTCTATGTAGTAGACAGTATTCAAAGCCAAGTATATAATAATGAACCTGAAGTTTCTAGTACAACCTCAGCAGTAAATTCAACAAAAGGCACCATAATGACATATAATGATAAACCAATTGATGCTAGATATTACTCTACCTCTGCTGGTGCTGGAGCAAGTTACAAAGATATGTGGTATAATTCAGATTGGTCAGGCGAAGATATCCCTTACCTTACAGCTCAAAGCTATCTGAACACAAAAGCTTCTCTGCCTAAAAATGAAAATGACTGGCTGTCCTTTTATAAAAATGAGAATATAGATTCTCTTGATACTTCATCGGATTTCTTTAGGTGGAAGGTTGTTTTTTCCTATAAAAGTATTACAAACAGCCTAAGTAAATCGCTGCGTAATATTTATCTAAGTGACCCAGATTATATAACTTTTTATAAAAACGATAAAAAGCTCAAAGCTTTTCCTGATCTAGTAAACCTAAAAGACATTAAAGTATTAAAACGAGGCAGCAGTGGTAATGTTATGGAAGTATCTTTTATTTATGATAATGTTACTGTAAATGTTAAAGGTGATTATAATATTCGAGGTGCTTTTAGATGCAGCGAAGACTATACTAGTGAATCAACACCTATAGTTCGTTCAAAAGGAAAAGCACTTAAGAATACTAATTTTCTTCTTTCTTCTTATTTTTCAATAGAAAAAGATAAGAAGAATTATACAATATATGGAGGCGGCTACGGTCATGGTGTTGGAATGAGTCAAACCGGATCTGTAATATTGGCTAATCAAGGTAAAAAATATCAGGATATCTTGAATTATTATTATAAAGGAATTAAACTAGATAAAGCTTACTAATAATTTACACTTTCTTTAGACACATTTAGTTCCAATTAATTTGTGAATGATAGCAAATGAAAGCTTCTTTCAGAAATTATTGGAACTTTGTTATTGAAGATATTATAAGCTAATAATAGTCTGGCATTCTTATAAAAATGCTGCTTTTTTTCTTTCTACTTTTCTCTATTTTTACAGGAACAATGTCCATCTCTTCACATGACCTCATATTAACAAATATATTATTTAAATCAAGCATTCCATATCCCCATTGCTGATTAGGGTAAGTATCTCCAGCTCTTTTTGCAGCACCTCTTGCCAAATATGCATTAATTTTATTTGAGTATAATGTAGGATCATTTCCTTGAACTATGCCCCATTCCATCATTAAAATTACTGCACCAGCTGTGACTGCGGCACCTGTACTGCTTCCAGATACAGTAGTTACCCCTCCGCCTACAGCAGTAGTAATCACATTAAATCCTCCAGCTGCAATTACAGGTTTTATTCTTCCATCTCTCGTATAACCTCTGCCTGATGAAGATATTACAGTATTATTATCTTGATTATATTCTGCAGAAGCTGTAATTTTTCTTGCTGTTGATGGAGTAGTAAGAGTAATATACTGAGAAGGATTTAAAAATCTAGTATTCTCCTTTAATAATGCTCTTTGTGGAAGCCAAGCATTATAAGTTCCATCTACAATATAGTCCCCAGTAAGCTTAAACTGCCAAATACCCCCCTTAGCATTTTTTATTCTTATCTTAATCTGCTCATCACCAGTAGCCTCTTCTGGAAGATAATATACCACCGAAACACTGCTTCCTTCAAAAACAAATTTTACTTCTTGAGTTTGTCTTAACTTTGCAGGTATTCTATCAATAACTTCTCCTGAAGGTGAAGTTATACCAACAGATACTTTATCAGGTTTATTAATCCATATAGAAAAAGTTATATCTCTTTCCATTTCGTCCACTTTAAGTTCTAATATCTTAGTATCACCTGTTTTTTCAATTTTCCCTGAAGTATGAATATCTGCATCTCCTTCATTTCCAGTACCAGTGACTACATCTAATCCACGAATTTCTGATAAATCATCTATATATCTTTCGATTATTGTACTTCCATCATGCCCTCCACTATTAGTTCCAAGCGGCACATAAATAACAATTGGTTTATTAAGCTGTCTGCTTATATTAAATAAATATTTTATAGCCAAAACAACATCTGTATTAAGGTATACAGGTACTGCTGGATCAAATATTCCTAAATCTTCAAGACTGCTTTTTGGAGCCTGTTTTAACTTTACTGCTGCTATTTCTGCATTTGGTGCTGCACCTTTTAACTGACTATTCTTACCTCTGCCTGCTATTATTCCTGCCATTTCAGTTCCATGGCCTATCTCATCTTTACTATTTACAATTGTATAAGGATCTCCTCCAGATTTTTCAAGTTTAATTGCACTATTTATTTCTTCTGAATTATATTCTGTTCCAAAATTAAAATCTGCAGGTGATTTTTGTGATTTTACTGTTTGATCCCAAAGCCTTAATATTTTTGTTGTATCATCTTCATACATAAATTCTGAATTCATATAGTCGATGCCAGTATCTACTAACCCTGCAATTACACCATTTCCCGTTAGATTTAAATATGGATTATCATGAAATTTATCAATATTTGCAGTTTCTAGTGGTGATATGCTTCCAAGTGTATATATTATAGGCTCCTGCACATATACAATTTCTTTGTACTTTTTAAGTTCATCTGCCTTCCCTTTTTCGATTGAAACAATAGCATAATTCTCATCTAAAATAAAAGCACATGCATTAGGAA
>JAUZPN010000151.1 GCA_030705885.1 Bacillota bacterium
AGGGAACAGTCCTTTTTTTCAGTAGAGAGTTGAGAATTGAGGGTTAAAATGAAAGGCAGGTTAGATATTGATGAAACTTTGGGGCGGACGATTTAAAAAAGGTGAAAGTAAGCTTATGGAGGACTTTAATAGTTCATTAAGCTTTGATAGAAGATTATATAATCAGGATATAAATGGAAGCTTAGCACATGTTAAGATGCTTGCTAAGTGTGGAATATTAACTGAAAATGAAAAGGACAAAATTATTGAAGGCTTAAATTCAATATTAAGTGATATTGAAGAAGGAAAGCTTTTAATTGATGGAGATGCAGAGGACATACACAGCTTTGTAGAAATGAATTTAATACAAAGAATAGGTGATACAGGCAAAAAGCTTCATACTGCAAGAAGCAGAAATGATCAAGTAGCAGTAGATATGAGACTTTATACAAAAGCTAAAGCAAAGGAAGTATCATCATATATTGATGAACTATTAGCTGTCATTAAAAAACTGGCAGATGAAAATAATGTAATAATGCCTGGATATACACATTTACAAAGAGCTCAGGTAGTTACATTTAAACATCATATGATGGCATATTATTCAATGTTCAGCAGAGATAAGAAAAGAGTCTTGAATGCTATTGAAATTATGAATGAAAGTCCATTAGGCTGTTGTGCACTTGCAGGAACTACCTATAATACAGACAGGGACTTTACTGCAAAAGAGTTAGGCTTTAATAAGCCAGTAGACAATTTTTTAGATGGAGTAAGTGACAGGGATTATATAATCGAATTGAATTCCTGCTTTGCTATAATTATGATGCATCTAAGCAGATTAAGTGAAGAACTTATACTTTGGAGCAGCAAAGAATTTGATTTTGTACTTATTGATGATGAATTTTCTACAGGAAGCAGTATAATGCCTCAAAAGAAAAATCCTGATGCAGCAGAGCTTATAAGAGGAAAGACAGGCAGAGTTTATGGCTCACTTATGTCTATATTATCAACAATGAAGGGAATTCCTTTGGCATATAACAAAGATATGCAGGAGGATAAAGAACAGTTTTTTGATGCTTTAGATACAGTTATGAGCTGTCTTAAAATAATGTCAGGGATGCTTTCAACACTTACTATTAAGGAACAAAACATGTTCCGTGCAGTAAAAAGAGGATTCCTTAATGCCACTGAAGTTGCAGATTATCTTGTAGGAAAAGGAATGCCTTTTAGAGATGCTCATGGAGTAGTTGGTTCAATAGTGCTTTATTGTGAAGAAAAAAATTCAGCTATTGAAGATTTAAACATTGAAGAACTTAAAAAATTCAGTGAACTTTTTGATCAGGATGTATATGACTTTATTGATTATGAAAGTACACTAAACAGAGGAATTAAGAAAAATTTAAAATAATAAATCTATTAAAATTTTTCTTAAGTTATTGTATTTCGACAGTAGTATATATAAAATAATATGAAATTTTATTTTAGTGATTTTAAACTGCAAAAATTAGGACATTTAATTATTTCATAAATATAGAACATAAGATTATAAATACTCCTGTAAGTATGCTTATTACATTATATGCTTTTCCTGCTGTCGAATCTTTTCCATATTTTATACCCGGACCTCTTCTCATAAATATTTTATTTTCTAGTAAACCACCTGCACCAATTCTTATAGGCACATATGAAATTAGTGCCAAAGCTATTCTTATTGAAAAGAATGGCTTTGGCAAAATCACTATAGCAATCATTATTATGTCTGTAATAATAAAAGATATTTTCAAAATTTTTTTATATTTTTTCATTTCTTATGCCTCTATTTTAATTTGTTTTAACTAAAATATTAACATAATTAATTGTCAACTGTCAACTGTCAATTGTCCATTGTCAATTATCAATTGCCTTCCGTTTAGCTACAAACACAACACATAAAATAACAAAAATAAATCCTACCACACCATAGCATGGATATAAAACAGTAATAAGATTTACAAAACCAATTTGTGAAACTGGAAGTGCGATAGATATAATTAGCAGTACTGCTTTTTTATAAGGTATTTTAAAAGCACTAGATAGTGTTTTTGAAAGACTATAAACATCAGATACTTCTGTTGAGAACATTTCAAGCCATATGATACATAAAAGCATTATTTGAATAATATTACCAAATCTATTTACTATGTATAAAAGAGGAATTTCGTATTTAAATATGTAAGGTACATTTAAAAGCAGCAATAGATTTATCATAATACATAGTATGGTAAGGCCTACAGCACCTACAGCAGTACCAGTTGTTAATATTCGTTTGTTTTTAATTTCCTTGCTTAGAGGAACTAAAACTCCACAGCCTGAGAGAAGATTATAACCGCTGTATATAAGGGAAGAATAAAGCCAAGATTGCTTGTAATATGGTATTTTTTTAATATAGGTGAAATTAAACATATTTTTATTAAAAAGTATTGTTAGTATAAAAACTGTAGTAACTACAATTAATAATGATGGAACAATAAATGAATTTACTTCTATAAGTCCTTTAGTATTCCTAAAAAGTGTTAAAATTGCTACTACAGCCATTAGAAGTACACCAACTATTTTTGGAATACCAAAATATTGATGTATAAGAGCACCGCTTCCTGCTAGTATAATAGAAGCACTGCTTACTAAAAATATTGAAGTACAGATATTCATAAATTTTCCTAATATATTAGGACAGATTAAGGCTATAAATTCGTTATAAGAGCCTAAGTTATGTTTTATACTTAATTTAATAATAATGGAGCCTATTATTATGTAAATAAAACAGCACAGTATTATACCGATAAAACTTTTGTAGCCATAAAAAGTAAAAAATTGTTTTATTTCCTGCCCAGAGGCTAGTCCAGCACCAACTAGAGTTCCAATGAACACAGCTGCAATTTCCAAAACTAATGCTATTTTTTTATACAAAATATATCACCTATTTCATTCAATATTTATACCATCTTTAGTCACAAAGTTCTATAGAAAAGCATGGTATGTTGTATTATCATTATATTATAGACTTTGAAAAATAATACTTAATTTAATTGAGAGAATAGGAAATTTTTCATAGAAATAGGTGAGATGCTGTTTTTGTGCAGCATCTCACCTAAATACAAATATTATGTTAGAATACAAAGTTAACTATTCAGTGAATTTGTCCTTTGTATTTCTATCTGGAAGCTTTTCTTCATCTTTTTTAAATTTTACAGAACGTGAATGATGCTTTGCATTATTTAATGGACCGCTTTTGCTTTCATCTGGTTTAAGATTGCTTTTATACATTTTGCTTTCTGACTTTTAAATTTTAGAAGCCAGAATGTCACCTCACTTTATAATTTTTTGCTATATTTAATTTATTTATATAACAAATTTATTATTATTCAAATGAGAAAAATTATACTTTTATTTGTAGTGTATTATAATGTTTAAATATACTATTCTTGATATTTTGAATTGAATGAAAGATTTCTTAATTTTACTATAAACGTTGAACCTTTACCATATTCACTTTTTACTTCAATTTCTCCATTACATAAGTCTATAATTCTTTTTACAAGTGTAAGGCCTAAACCATTACCTTCAACATTACGGTTTTTATTTCCTTGATAAAATTTTTCAAAGATGTGTCTTTGGATATCTTCTGTCATACCTATGCCTGTGTCAGCAATTTCCACTATTATCCACCCGATTGTCTGGTTCATATTTACATGAATTGAGCCATTTTCTTCAGTAAATTTAATTGCATTACTAAATAAATTAACCCAAACCTGCATAAGCAAATCTTCACTGTTGTAAAAGTTAACTGGAATTAGGTCAATATCAAGATTTAAGTTCTTTTTGCTCCAGTTTACTTCCAATAATAGTAAAGCTTCTCTTATCTGCTCATCCAGCTGATAATTAGTTTTCTCAACAACAATTTCTTGATTTTCGAGCTTTGATAATTTTAATATATTACTGCTTAGGACAGATAATTGTCTGGCACTTTCAATGATCATTTTTGTATATTCATCATGTTCTTCTTCAGATAATTCTTTATCCTGAAGAAGAGTTGCATATCCTTCAATTGCGGTTATTGGAGTTTTGAATTCATGAGAAACGTTAACTATAAAATCATTTCTAAAGGTTTCAATTCCGCTTAGTTCACGTACCATTTTATTGAAATAGATGTTCATATCTCTAATTTTAGTTTCTTTATAATCCTCATCAAGGTGTATATTGAAATCTCCTTTGGCAACTTGTTTTGTAGCACGAATTAAAGTTTCAATAGGACGAAGTATTCTGCGTCCTATTATAACTGTAAAAAATGACGAGATTATTATGCTCATAATAAATACCGCTATTAGTGGAAATATACTTTTAGGAAGATAAAATGCAAAAAGTTTAGATTTATATATTATAAATGCGATAGAAGCCATTACAAGAAGAGAAATAATCATAATTAAAAAAATACTTATTATAAGTCTGGGCCATAGGCTAAAGCTTGGTTTTTTCTTCATTTCTTAACCACCTTATATCCGAGTCCCCTTACGGTTACAATTTCAAAATCCGGGTTGCTTTCAAAATGTCTTCGAATACGATTTATATGAACATCAATTGTCTGTGAATCTGATTCACTGCTAATTCCCCAAATTTCATCCATAAGCTGCTGCCTTGTAAATATTTTGTTGGGGAAGGATACAAGCATATAAAGAAGATAAAATTCTTTTTGTGACAATGCAATTTCCTCACCGTTTCTGGAAACTGTCAAGCAGTCACAGTCAAGAATTGTTTCACCAATACTTTGTTTGCGGTCATGAACAGTTTTTACACGGCGTAATAATGCTCCAACACGAAGTATCATTTCATTAACATCAATAGGTTTAACCATATAGTCATCTGTTCCAAGGAGAAATCCTCGTTTTTTTGCAGGAAAATCTTCTTTAGCTGTAATCATTAAAATAGGAATCTCACTATTTGTATCCCTAAGTGACCTAGTAAATTCATAACCATCCATATTAGGCATCATGATATCAGAAATGATTAAGTCAGCATGATCCTTTTCCAAGACATTCCATGCTTCAATGCCATCTCCCGCCTGCAATGTATTATAACCATTCTTCATTAGAACAGTACTGAATAACTTACGCAGCTTTATATCATCCTCTACAACCAGTATAGTAAACATTTAAATTCCTCCAGTAAAAAGTTAAAAATATAATGATATTATTATACTTCAAAAAGTTAAACTGAAAATGAATTTTTAAATAATAAAAAAATTTTCTTCATTTCATCTTCATTTCATCTTGAGTTAAGGTTTAGTTTATTTTTATAGGGTAAACTGATATTATGTAATTAAGTGTACTTTCCTTGGTCACATTTAGTTGCAATTAATTTATAAATGATAGTGATATGAAGCTTCTTTAAGAAATTTAGTGGAACTTTGTGATCGAGGATAGTATGATTATTAAAAAGGTGAAGGGAGAAAAATATGTTACAACTAAGAGAAATATCTAAAAGCTATACTACTGGTGATTTTACTCAGGTTGCTTTAGATAAAGTAAATCTGGAATTTAGAGAGAGTGAATTTGCAGCTATTCTTGGACCAAGCGGTTCTGGAAAGACTACTCTTCTAAATGTCGTTGGTGGATTAGATCAATATGATAATGGAGATTTGATAATAAATGGAACATCAACGAAGAAATTCAAAGACAGGGATTGGGATGCGTATCGTAATAACAGTGTGGGTTTTATTTTTCAGAGCTATAACCTTATAGGACATTTAGGAATCCTTGATAATGTAGAAATGGGAATGACATTAAGTGGTGTTCCTGCAGAAAAAAGAAGAAAAAAGGCAATGGATGCACTGGAAAGGGTTGGACTTAAAGAGCATGTTCATAAAAAACCAAACCAGCTTTCAGGTGGTCAGATGCAGAGGGTTGCTATAGCAAGAGCATTGGCTAATGATCCTGATATAATTCTTGCCGATGAACCTACTGGTGCTTTAGACACTCATACAAGTGAACAGATTATGGAACTAATTAGGGAAATTGCTAAGGATAAACTGGTTATAATGGTTACACATAATCCTGAAATTGCTGAAAAATATGCAAATCGTATTATTCATTTTCAAGATGGACATGTAATAAGTGATAATAATCCTCTAAAAGAAGAGAGTATTAAGCAGGATTATAAACTCAAGAAAACAAGTATGAGTTTTCTTACAGCATTAAAGTTATCCGGGAAAAATATTATGACCAAAAAGTGGAGAACTGGACTGACTGCTTTTGCTTCTAGTATTGGTATCATTGGAATTGCTCTCATATTATCACTTTCAAATGGATTTAATAAACAGATTGATTCTTATGAAAAAGGTACTCTTTCAAATTTTCCTATAACAATTAATCAGACAGCAGCAGACATATCAAAAATGTCTTCTTCTAATAAAGATAAAAAGAAGGATTTTCCTCAAAAGAAAGAGATTTATCCATATGATTCAACTAAGACTGCAGTTCTACATACAAATGTACTGACAGATAAATATATGGATTATGTTGCAAAAATAGATGAATCTTTACTTGATGGAGTTTCATATTCTAGAAGTATTAATATGAATATACTTAAGGAACAAGATGGTAAAGCCACTAATGTAAATTTGGGAGACATCAATTTTACATCATATCCAAACAAGCAAGGGGATAAGTCATCTAGCTACTTGAAGGAATACTATGACGTACTTGCAGGTGATTTTCCATCGGATAAAACACAAATACTTTTTGTTGTAGATGAAAATAATGAGATTAATAATACTGCATTAGAAGCATTAGGTATTGAT
>JAUZPN010000152.1 GCA_030705885.1 Bacillota bacterium
AAAAATAAGCTATAAAAAACCAGGAGATATGTAATAATATTTCCTTTTTATTTATAAAATTTTTTTGTACATGCACTTTTACTATTTATAATCATATTATATTATAAGCAGTATTTGGAGGGGCTTTCTGTGGAGTCATTACTAAGTGTAGTAGAGAATTTAACATTAATAATAGCTTATATAACAGGTGGAAGTTCATTTCCACAGCCGCTTACTGAAGATGAGGAAACAAATTATTTAGCAAAATTTAAGGAAGGAGATTTACAGGCCAAAAGTATTTTAGTAGAGCGAAATTTAAGGTTAGTAGCTCATATTGTTAAAAAATATTCTTATCCTGGAAAAGATGTAGATGATTTAATTTCAATTGGTACAGTTGGTTTAATTAAAGCAATTGATACTTTTGATAATAAGAAAGGAACAAGATTAGCTACTTATGCGGCAAGATGTATAGAAAATGAAATATTGATGCTAATTAGAAATAATAAAAAGACAAAATCAGAAGTGTATTTACAGGATCCTATTGGTGTTGATAAAGAGGGTAATGAATAACATTCTACATGTTAGACATATAGCTAGAACCTTGGAAATAGCTGAATATTAAAATCATCATTCTTTTGTTCTTTCAACTTTGTATATTCAACTTTGATTAAGACACCTTTTAAAACTTCATTTTTTAATGATATATTCTTTGATTCTTTATAAATATTTATCGCATTTTTTAAAATGATTTTAGTATCATCAGGCTTTTTTTGAGTCTCTATTATTTCTTTAATTTTATCAATCTCATTTTTTATGTTATTTAATCGTTCAGCAATGTAATTTGATCTCATGATAAATGTTTCTGCACTGTAAACTTTTTGTTCAAGCAAATCAAATAATTGTAAATTTTGTGATTCTAATGTTTTATATTCTTTTTTAAATAATTCTAATTGATTTGTGTAAAAACTAAGATCTTCATTATTATTATTATTATCTTTCTCAACTTTAGTATCCAAATCAATTAAATAATTTTCTAATGATTCAATTATAGCTTTTTCAATATAATCAAATCGACTGCTTTTATTCTTGCACTTATTACATATTATATGAGGTTTACGATCACCATATTTTCTTAGGACCATTTTACTACCACAAAATCCACAGATAATTATTCCAGCTAGAGGATTAGCAGCACCATTTGTTGTTTTGTATGGCACATGATATTTTCCACCTAAAATTTCTTGGACTTTATTAAAAGTATCTTCATCTACAATAGGCTCATGCTTTCCTTTTACAACTATCCATTCTGATTTATCTCTAGTACATACATCTTTAATTTTGTTTGGATCTTTAGATTTTTTAATTTCTTTTTTCTTCCACGTTACCATACCAATGTAAACAGAATTTTTGAGCATAAATATTATTGAACTTCTCTCAAATTCTCTGCCAGCTCTAGTTCTATATCCAAGAGAATTTAAATGCTTTGCTATCATTCCAGCTCCTGAACCTTCAATATACATTTTGAAAATTATTTTTACTGCTTCGCATTCTATCGGATTTTGAATTAATGTCCTGTTTTTATTTATAAATGCAATGTCATAACCATATGGAGCATTTGTGGCAATATAATTTCCATCTTCAACACTTCTTATTCTTCCACCTTGCATACGCTTATTAATTACTTTTAACTCTCTTCTACTGAAGAAAGTTTTAAACTCAGTCATTTCCTCGTCAAGTTCATTGGATAAATCATAAGTTTTTGTAGGTGTAATTATTTTAGTATTACTCTCTTTAAATGCATCAAGAATAATTCCTTGATCCTTCATTCCACCACGTCCAAGCCTGTCAATGTCCATAACTAGAACACCATCGTATGTCTTTGCTTCAACTTCTTTTAGCAATTCCAACATTTTCGGCCTAAAGAATAGACTATCTCCTGAGACAATCTCTTCTTTTATTTCAGCAATTTCTAATCCTTTTTCTTTAGCAAATTTTAATAATGCCTTTTTATGTTTTGCTAATGTTTCGCCTTCATTTGTTTTTTCAAGTTCCTCATCAGCTCGTGACTTCCTTAAATAAATACAAACTTTGTTCATATATAGATACCTCTTTAATCTAGTTTTCTTTTTATTTCCAATAAAACAGCATCTTTAATTATCTGCCAAGCTTCTTCACTGACACTATCAGCATCAGTTATTATTCCTTCACTTATCATTTCATCAAGCACTAGGTCAACACTATTTGGTGCTTCATATTCTCCTATGCCATCAGTCCAGTAATCCAATGATTTGCCGCTGTGAGCTGCAAGTTTTATTAATAATGATTTAGAGGGTAATCGTTTTGAAGATTCTAAATTTCCAATAGTTCCTTTGCTAATGCCTAATTCTTCAGCAAGCTTTACCTGACCAACTTTTTCATGCCTTTTTAATTCTAGTTCTTTTCTGTATTGTTTCAATTTGTTTGCAAATATACAATTCATTTTTTTAGCACCGCCCTTAAACATATATTAACTTATTTTTTCTCACATTTCAAGAGAAAAATTTTATCATATTCTTTCAAAATGTGAGATTTTTCGCAAAATGTGAGGTATTTTAAAGCTATTTTATCCAAATAAACTTAAATGAGGTTGTACAATTCTTTCAAAACGTGAGAAAATGTAATCACAGCAAAGGATAGTGTCAAACAAAAAAGGAGGTGGCACAATATGAATCTCAGAGAATTAAGAAGAAAAAATGGATATCAGCGAAAATTTGTTGCTGAGAAAGTAAATATTTGTGGAAAACACTTAAATGATATTGAGGCTGCAAGGGTTAATTTAACTGAAAAAGTAGCAAATAAGCTTTCAATTTTTTATAACATTGAATTAGATAAAATTAAAAACATGTACTTGGAGGGCAAAAAAAATGGAAAAAGCATCAATATTAGCTCTACAACAACAGCTAATAAAAAGAATCAAAAATCTATCAGCTCAAACTAAAACAAAAACTACTATAAAAGGTAATAGCAAAGCGAAGGAAATCATACTAAATAGTAGAGGGTGATATGATGCCGAATGTAACAATAGTTCGACCTGATATTACTCAAGAGGAGAAAGAAAGTAACCTTAGAAATTTTGCAGACATCATAGAGAAAATTTACAGAGTTGAATTTGGACTTAATGTAAAAGTTGAACTTACTGATAAAAGAAGATAATTATACTGAAAAAATAAAGTGAGTAACAAAAGATTATTAAGTTTTATTTTTTTTAACTCAAAAATACACAGACTTTTATATTATATTCTATGCTTAAGGATTTAATATAGAACAATTAAATTTATCATTTCACGAAAAGTCACATCAAAGAAAATGTGTAAGCATTTAAAAAAACAACGTAGGAAAGGCAAATTAAATTTGAAAGAAGACGAGAAAAGGCTAAAAAAATGTGAAAGCTGCATTAACAAAGTGTGTGAAAGCAATGAAAGCTTGAAGAAATTATTAGTAGAAGCATTATAGTTATTGAAAGGAGTTAAGTAAATGACTAAGCAAGAAGAAGTTTATAGATATTGGACAGAGAATTGTGATCTAAATAGAGGGACTGCAATAAATAATGCCATGAAAAAATTTAAGATTACCTGGGCAACAGCTAGAACCTATTACCCGAAATGGAGAAAACAATTTATGAAAGCTACAACATTAGTAATAGACAAGCCTAAACCTAGCATTAATAAAGATTTTGATAAATTATTTGATGAAAAGGTAAAGGTTACTGAAAGGTCAGAAAAAGCAGAGAATAAAGAAATAATAAAACGAAAGATATTAGAAGATAAAGAACAAAAGGAAATAAGCCAAAAATCCATTGTGGAAAATGAACCTAGAGATAAGGATAATGTAGATTTACCACTTATAGTAGAAGAAATTGCAGAAGCAAGAACAAAAGAAAAGTTTAATAGTTTTATTGAAAAGAGATTTGCGGGAGAAGCAGTTACTACAAAAGAGAAAAAGTCAAGACTTGTAGTTAAAAATACCATTGAAATCGAAGGAAACTTTGTATTTTTCACAAGTATAGAACCTGGAGCATTCACAATAAAGGATGATGTAACAGGAACAAGAATTGATATTACTGAACTTGGTGATCTGATTGATGAACTCACAGAATTAAGAAATGAACTTAGAAATACAGATATTTGAAGGAGATAAGTAATGAAAGCATTTGTAATATTTGTATATTGGGCAATGATAGTATTATTTATTTTAGAATTTTTTCACAGTAGAGATAGAAGATAAAAAATATAATTTACTTATCAGTTAAGGTTATACATCTTATTTTTTCAGGAATTTTCAAAAATGATTATATATTAAATATAGCCATTTTATATTTTTAAGGAGGTGAGAACAATGATAAGACAGGATGTAGAGAAAAAGTTGGGCCTTAGGCTATCTGATAGCTTATTTAAACATTCATTAGACATGGCAACAAAAGATATTAAGTTTAATCGAATTGCTTTTAAAAAGCGAACTACACTTAAACAAGCTATAGAAATTACAGCGATATGTGCGCTAACAGCATTAAGATATGAATAAAAAAGAGCACTCGCCAAAGTGCCCAAACAGAAAAATATAACAATGACATTATAGCATGACAGAAAATAAAAATCAAAAATAACTGGAGGATAAATTGGACCAAGTAGCATTAATTAAATTTAAAGATTATCAAGAGTTTATGGAATACTCATATTTAACAGATATAGAAGATTTGAAAGAAGGTGATGTGGTTGTAGTACCAACCAATAATTTTTATTCTGTAGGTATCTTTTCAAGATACTCAAACAATAAGCAGCATATAAAAAATGCCAATAAGTGGATTGTTCAAAGAGTTGATATAGAAAATTTTGAAATAAAAATATTTTTAGGAGGAATTTAATAATATGAAAATTACAGCAGAATTTAACTCAAATGAAGAGCTATTAAGTTTTATTAGTACTTTTGGTGCTAAGACTTTTAAAGCAGAGCAGGAGGCTTGCAGCAAAATTCAAATAGTTGACCAAACAGTAAGACAAGCAGTTGAAGAAGTACCCAAGGTTGAGACAAAGGTAATATCTCAGGAAACATCAAAAGGTGAAGTTGTTGATGTAGAACCTACTCCAATTTTACAGGATCCTTCAAAAGAAAAAAAAGATGAAGATTCTAAGATAACTAAAGAGCAAATAAGGGCTGTTTTTACTAAACTTCTTAAAGCAGGTAAATCAAAAGAAGCTAAAGAACTTACAGCAAAATATGGTGCTAGTAAAATACCTGATTTAAAGCAAGAAGATTATGAAGCTGTTTATAAAGAAGCGGAGGGATTATTGTAATGTCACAACATTCAATATTAAGTGCAAGTTCAGCATCTAGGTGGATGTCATGCCCTCCTAGTGCAAGACTTGAACAGAAGTTTGAAAATAATACAAGTGAATATGCAAAAGAAGGAACGCTGGCCCATGAGCTTGGAGAATTAAGTTTAAGATTCAATCTTAGTGAAATTACTAAAAGGACATATGACAGTAGAGTTAAAAAGATTATTACTGACAATGAACTTTATTCAGAAGACATGCCAGATTATGTTGAGATTTATACAGATACTTGCATGGAGAAAGTATCAGAGGCTAAAGCAGTTACAACAGATGCGATATTCAGAATAGAACAAAAACTTGATTTTAGTGAATGGGTTCCTGATGGGTTTGGAACAGGTGATTTTGTAATAATTGCAGATGGGACAATGGAGATATGTGATTTAAAATATGGCAAGGGTGTTCCAGTATCGGCTATAGGTAATAAACAAATGAGGCTTTATGCCCTTGGAGCAATAGCAGAATTTAGCTTCTTATATGATATTAAGAAAGTAAAAATGACTATAATTCAGCCTAGACTTGATAGCATATCAACAGATGAAATATCAGTTGAAGAACTTTTAAAGTGGGCAGAAGAAGTTTTAAAGCCTGTAGCAGAATTAGCCTTTAAAGGTGAGGGAGAGTTTAAGACAGGAGATCACTGCAGATTCTGTAGGGCTAAGGCTATATGCAAAGCAAGAGCAGATAGAAACATGGAACTCGCAAAATATGATTTTCAGGAACCTAAAACATTAGATTATGAGGACATAGCATTTATCTTAGGCAGGGCTGAAGAATTAGCAAAATGGGCAAAAGATATACAGGAATATGCACTTGAGAAATCACTTGAAGGCGAAGAGTTCCCTGGCTGGAAGGTAGTTGAAGGTAGAAGCAATAGAAAGTGGACTGATGAAAGTAAGATTAGTGAGATATTACTTGATCAAGGTTTCTTGGAAAATATTATTTACACTAAAAAACTTGCAGGTATTACTAGCATGGAGGAAGCTATAGGAAAAAAAGAAGTTATAAGACTTCTTGGAGATTATATAGAAAAGCCTCAGGGCAAGCCTGTACTTGTGCCTGAGTGTGATAAAAGACCAGTATTTAATTCTGCAAAAGCAGATTTTCAATAAAATTATAAGAATAGAAGGAGAAAGATAATTATGGCAAATGTAAAAGCAAAAAGAACAGGAACAAAGGTAACTACAGGAAAGGTTAGATTGAGCTATGCACACTTATTTGAGCCTTATGCAATTGATGGAAATGAACCAAAATATTCAGTTAGTGTAATAATTCCAAAGACAGATACAGAAACATTAAAAGCTGTCAAAGAAGCTGTATCAGAAGCAAAAGAACTTGGAAAGGGT
>JAUZPN010000153.1 GCA_030705885.1 Bacillota bacterium
AGCTTTTCTGCTCCAACCTCTTTAATTTTTTCTAATATTAATGATTCATATTTTTCTGGAATTATCGAATACCAATCCACTTCATTACCTTCTAGTGCACATTTTATAATATGTTCCTGAATAGTTGCCAAAGTAAGTTTTCTTTCTTTTGCAATACTGCTTAATGTTAATCCATTTTTCTGCATATTTAATGTAACCAAGTGACTAGGAATTTCATCGTCCTTTGGAGGCTGCATGCTTATAGCTGAATTTTCATTTTGTTTTCTCTCAATTTCTCTATCTTCATCTTCTTTAGTCTGTTTTCTTTCAATGTTATTATCATCAGCATACTTCTTTATAGCTTGTAAAAACTCTTCGCCATACTTTTCATATTTAATTTCACCGACTCCCTTAACCTGAAGCATTTCATCTTTACTAAGAGGAAGATATTCACAAAGTTCTTTTAATGTTGTATCTGCAAAAACAATATATGGAGGTACTTTTTCTCTTTCTGCAATACTTCTTCTTACACCCCTCAGCACTTCGAAAAGTGTATTTATTTCAACAGCTTTAGCTTTTCTCTTTCTTACCTTCATAAGAACTTTTTCTTTATTTTTAAGCACTAAAACCGCTTTATTCTTAAGCTTTACAACTGGGAACTCTCCTTCGTTTAAATAGAGATATTCATCTGCTATAAGAATATTAATCAAATCCCTTATCTCCTGCAGTTTATATTCTTTCATTATTCCATAAGTACTCAGTTCATTAAAATGAAAATCTAGTACTTTTTTATTTTTTGAACCTTTAAGGACATCAGCTGCCATATTGCATCCGTATCTTTCCTTCATACGATATATACATGAAAATATTTTTTGAGCTTCAATTGTAATATCACTTATCTCACTATCATCATTGCAGCTGCTGCAATTACCACAAGTATCTGGTACATTTGTCTCTCCAAAATATTCTAAAATATATTTTCTTAAGCATTTTGTAGTATGACAGTAATCCACCATAGATTGCAATTTCTTGTATTCTATAGTTTTTCTATCCTCAGATTCTGTTCCCTGCTCTATAAAAAACTTTTGAAGCATAACATCCTGTGCACCAAACAAAAGAATACACTCTCCTGGGTCTCCGTCTCTCCCTGCACGACCTGCTTCCTGATAATATGCTTCTATATTTTTAGGCATATTATAATGAATAACATATCTTACATTAGACTTATCAATTCCCATACCAAAAGCGTTAGTAGCTGCCATAACCTTTATATCATCAAAAAGGAACTTTTCTTGATTTTCCCTTCTATCTTCATCATTTAATCCTGCATGATATCTTCCAACTGAATAGCCTTTTTTATTTAAATCATCATATATTGCATCTACTTCTTTCCTAGTTGCAGCATAGATTATTCCAGACTTATCCTTGTTGTCCTCAATATAATTTTCCATAAACTTTCTTCTATTTTCACTTTTTACAACTAAAAAGCTTAAATTCTTTCTGTCAAATCCAGTTAAAAATATACTAGGATTGTTTAGTTCCAAAAGCTTCACTATATCTTCCTTTACTTCATTTGTTGCAGTTGCAGTAAAGGCTGCTATCACTGGTCTTTTTTGCAGTTCTTTTATAGATGATGCTATATATCTGTAACTTTTTCTGAAGTCATGCCCCCATTGTGAAACACAGTGTGCTTCATCTATTGCAATAAGTGATATATTTAAATTCCTTAATAGCTGTCTGAAGTATGGATTTTCCAATCTTTCAGGTGCTACATATAGTATTTTGATTTCTCCGCTTTCTGCTCTTAAAAGTCTATTTTCAATTTCATTTATACTAATTGAGCTATTTATAAATGAAGAAGAGATACCTATATTATCTAAGGTATCTACTTGATCCTTCATAAGTGATATTAAAGGCGAAATAACTATAGTTATACCTGGAAGTATAAGGGCAGGTATTTGAAAACATAAAGATTTACCACCGCCTGTAGGCATTATAGCAAAAGTATCATTACCATTTAGAATACTTTCTATAGTCTCCTGCTGACCAGTTCTAAAATTCTCATAGCCATAAAATTTCTTTAAAATTTCCTTCGCCTTACTAACCATAAAATTTCCCTTTCTCCTCTATAAATTCTAACTGTCCATTGAATTGTCCATTGTCCATTGTCAATTGTGTTGTCCATTGTCAATTGATAAAGTGCAAAGCTCATGAAGTGCTCTTGTAGACATAACATATTTTAATTTCTCATTATTTAAATTCTTATTATCTATTAAAATAACAGCATCGAACTCAAGTCCTTTAGCAAAATATGAAGGAACTGCAACTATACCACCATTGTATACTAAGTCTTCCTTGTCAAGTATTTTAATAGGCATCTCATTTTTTATAAGTTCTCCAATATATTTTGCCTGACTTAAATTTGTACAAATAACTGCTATGCTTTCCATCCCTATATCTTTATATTCTTTTATTTTTAATATAATCTCAGAAATCAAATTAGAATCATTATGAACATTCTTAACTTCAACTTGACTTCCATTTCTAACAAGCGGTACAATTTGTCTTTCACTAACACTTAAATATTTGTTAGCATAGTTCATTATTTCTTGTGTTGACCTATAACTCTTTAATAATCTAAAATATTCAACATTCATCTTAGGTACCTTACCTTGAATTAAATTCATTGGTACCTCACCATCAATTGGAATTAATCTTTGATTGCTGTCTCCTACAATTGTAAAAGAGTTACACTTTGTTATTTCATTTATAACCATAAACTGAAGCAGGCTGTAATCTTGAGCCTCATCTATTACAACATGCTTAATTTCCTCTTTAAGCTTAAGTCCTTCAAGCTTTACCTTAAGGTATATTAATGGAGACAAATCATCTATAGTAAACTTTCTATCTCCATTTAAATCTTTATAAATATCATTGCAGTTTGGATTATTAAGATATTTCATAGACTTTTTAAGCTGCATAACTGTTTTAATAACTTCTCTTATTTTATTCCTTCTTACATAATTCAGCGAATTATATTGAGTATCAAGTCCTTCATTTGTAAGCTTACCTACAGCATCATTAAATTGTTTCTGTATTCTCCTTACAATTTCATCTCTTTCATCTCTAATCTTTGAAAATATTATTCTCTTTACTTTTTTACTTCTTCTAAAAAGAGGCATATTCATAAAATACTCATTAAACATTCTACTTATTTCATCTGCATCTACTAATTTTTTATCATATAAAATTATATCCTTAGGTTTAAAATATTCTTTATTAAGACTTTCAATTAAATTATCCAATTTATCAATAAATGCTGTTGAAGTTTTATATAATATATCATCAATAAATTTCTTATCATTACTTAATACTTTTTCCATATAGTCTTTAAAACTCATAACATCTTGAATTTCTAAAATATTCATAGCTAACTCTTTAAAAGTTGTCTGCTTAACACCTGATTCACCTAAGCTTGGAAGCACAGCAGCTATATATTCCATAAAAATGCTGTTAGGTCCTAGTATAAGAACTTTATCTTGAAGAATTTCTCGATAATTATATAAAAGATATGCCACTCTATGAAGTGCAATAGTTGTTTTCCCGCTTCCTGCAACACCATCTGCAACAATTGTTTTTTCTCTTGGCTGCCTTATTAAATTATCCTGTTCCTCTTGAATTGTCATTATAATATCTTTTAACTTTTCACCAGCATTTTTGCTTAAAACAAGCTGAAGTATATCATCTTTAACATTTAAATCTGAATCAAATAAACCTTGAAGCTCTGCTTTTTTTATAATGTACTGTCTTTTAAGCAGAATCTCAGCCTCAACTTTTCCCATAGGTGCTGTATAACTTGCTTTTCCTAGTTTTCCATTATAAAAAAGTGCAGCAGCAGGTGCTCTCCAATCAAGAACTAAAGGCTCATATGAGCCTTCTGGTGTCATTCCAAATCTTCCAATACGAATACTTTCAATTTCATCTAAGTCATTTGAATCATCTGATACAAAATCAATTCTTCCAAAATACGGAGATTTAGATAAAATAGTAAGTTCCCTTAGCCTTTTATCCACAGTATTATAAGATTCTTCTTTAACATATTTCTCATGATCAAAATAATCAACTAATTTATCTTCATCATCTCTATATTCTTCTATTACTTTTTTTCTATAATCCATAATAAAATCGGCAATTTCTTTTCTTTTAGAAATATAGCTTAATATCTCTTTATTTATAAGACTAATTATTTCTTTAAGACGCTCTTTTTCATTAGATAGTTCTATTTCTTTTTTTATGTTAATCTCTAATTCACTTTGAATATCATTATTTTCCATAGCAATCATCCTTTTTACTAATAAAATACACTTTTATTATTGACAACTTTCTTTATAATCTTTCACCATTAACATAAATTCTTCTCCAGTAAGAGTTTCTTTATCAATCAGCCTTTCTGCAATAGATGTTAACAGTTTTCTATTTTCATTTAGTATCTTAACAGCTTTTTCATGAGCGTATTTAATTATAGATAATGTTTCTTCATCTATAATTGTAGAAGTTTGTTCACTACAGTTTCTTACTGGTCTTCCATCAAGATATCTGCTTGATGGATTTTCAAGTCCCATCATATCAAACCTATCTGACATTCCATATACTGTTACCATATTTCTTGCAGTTTGAGTTGCCTTTTCTATATCATTAGATGCACCTGTAGATATTGAATTAAATTCCACTTCTTCAGCAGAACGTCCTCCAAGCAGTACTGTTACTTCATCCATCATTTCTTCTCTTGTAACAAGATACTTTTCTTCTTCAGGAAGCTGCATAGTATATCCTAATGCTCCCATTGTTCTTGGAACTATAGTAATTTTATGAACGGGATCAGTATTTTTTAAGAAAGCTGCTGTAAGCGCATGACCAACCTCATGAAATGCAACCTGCCTTTTTTCTTTATCAGATAAAATTCTGTCTTTCTTCTCTTTACCTGCAATTATTACTTCAATTGCATCTTCTAAATCCTCTTGAATAACTACACTTCTAGAATTTTTAACTGCTCTTAAGGCTGCTTCATTTACTATATTGGCAAGATCTGCTCCTACTGCTCCAGGAGTACCCTTAGCAATAGATAATAAATCAACATTTTCAGCTATTTTAACACCTTTTGCATGTACTCTTAAGATAGCTTCTCTGCCCTTAAGATCTGGTCTATCAACTATAACTCTCCTATCAAATCTTCCAGGTCTTAGAAGTGCCTTATCAAGTACTTCTGGTCTGTTTGTTGCAGCTAAAATTACAACACCTTTTGAAGAATCAAATCCATCCATTTCAGCTAAAAGCTGATTTAATGTCTGCTCTCTTTCATCATTTCCACTCATGTTATTTTCTCTGCTTTTACCAATAGCATCAATTTCATCAATAAAAATTATACAAGGTGCTTTTTCTTCTGCCTGCTTAAATAAATCTCTAACCCTTGCTGCACCCATACCAACAAACATTTCTACAAATCCAGAACCCGATATAGAGAAAAATGGTACTTTTGCTTCTCCTGCCACAGCTTTTGCAAGCAATGTTTTTCCTGTTCCTGGAGGTCCTACAAGCAAAGCTCCTTTAGGAAGCCTTGCACCAATCTCAACATATTTTTTTGAATTATGAAGAAAATCCACTATCTCAACTAAAGATTCCTTTGCTTCTTCCTGACCGGCAACATCTGCAAAGGTTTTTCCAGTTTCATTTTCACCATATATCTTTGCTGTATTTTTTCCAAAGGACATAACTCCACTGCCCATTTTTTTATCTAAAAAGCCAAACAGGAATCTTCCAAGAAGCATAAATATAGCTATAGGCAGTATCCAGCCTGTAATAAAGTTCTTAACAGGATTATCATCTTGTATTATTCCTCCATAAGGAATGCCAGCAGTATTAAGTGAATCTACAAGATTACGATCATTTAAATTTGCTGTATAAAGTATTTTTTTATTTTCTGCAGATGTTTGTTTAGGCTGAATAATAATTTTATCTTTTGTTATCTGCACTTCTTGTATTTGTTTATCATTAATCATTTTTAAAAATTCACTATATTTTATATCCTGTGTTTTGATATCTGTTAGAACATAATTTAAAATCAAAATAATGATTGTAACTCCTATTGCATAATAAGCTACGTATTTATATTTTTTATCGTTAAACATTTTAGTGTAACTCCTTCCATCCAATTACGTCTGTAATCCCTAATCCAGCTTCATCTGTTAAAGTAATAATGTTATTTTCACATTTTACTCCACCAACTATAGGGTCTTCAGAAAATAACATTACTGTATCCAAATCTGCTTTAGTAATTCCTTTTTTTCCTGCTGCAAAGCTTGATGCAGCAGAGATTCCAATTTTGCTTTCAAGCATACAGCCCATCATACATTCAATACCGCAGCTTTCAGCTATATTAATAATTTTTAATGCATTATATATTCCTCCACATTTCATAAGTTTAATGTTAATTAAATCTGCTGCCCTCATACTAACAATCTTTATAGCTTCAAGAGGTCCAAATACAGCTTCATCTGCTAGTATATCTGTTTCGACATTATCCGTAACAAATTTGAGTCCTTCAATATCAAATGCTTTAACTGGCTGCTCAACAAATTCAATATCATAACCTTTATCTTCAAGC
>JAUZPN010000154.1 GCA_030705885.1 Bacillota bacterium
GATGTATATAAAAAATCATTTTAAACCTTATTTCAATAAAATGAAGGTTAATCAAGTAACAAACATGCATATACAAGAATATATATCTATAAAGTTAAAAACATTATCCTCTACAACTGTTAGGAAACACTTTTTTACATTGTCTAAATTATTTCATGATGCATTAAGGATAAAATCCCCATGTATAGACATCAAAGCCCCTAAAAATGAAGAATTTAAGCCAATAATTCCAACTGAAAAAGAATTTAATACAATATATCAAACATTCAAAGAAATAAGCCCAGAAGATGAGGTAATAATACTTTTAGCTGGATGGTGTGGATTACGTCGTGGAGAAATATTTGCTCTTGAATGGAATGATATAGATGAAATTAATGGAACTATAAAAATTGATCAGGCTTTAGCTTTAGAAGAAGAAGGATATAATTTTGAATTAAAAGATCCTAAAAGCCATAATGGAATTAGAACGATAGCAACACCTGATCATTTAATAAAACTAATTATGAGTTTAAAAAATACTACGATTAATCTAAAAAGATTTAAAAAAAATAAAACTTTAAAAACAGACCAGAAAAAGAATAAATCAGATTTGAAGCATTTTATATTTCAGCAAGATCCTCATAGTTTTACTAAGAAATATTGTAGAATAATAAAAGGAGGAAATTTACCACATATAAGATTTCATGATTTGAGGCATTACCATGCAAGTTTATTATATAAAAATGAAGTTCCCGATCAATATGCTGCTGAAAGGCTTGGACATGATGTTTGGGTATTAAAAAAAACATACCAGCACTTAGGTTTAGAAGAGACCAAAGAACTGGATGAAAAAGTTAAAAATATGTTTAAATAAAAAATCAAAATAAGAAAGCAGATGCAAACTGCTTTCTTATTATTTGCAAACTGTTATTATTATGTGCTGTTTTTGTGCTGTTTTTTAAATTTTAAACAAAAGTTTAAAATTTATATGTATGTTGAAATATCTTAAGCAGGGGTACTAGGGCTCGAACCTAGGTCAACGGTTTTGGAGACCGCTACTCTACCACTGAGCTATACCCCTATATTAATTTGTTAAGATTAAACTCTAATTATAAGCTTAACGACAAATAATATAATACACGAAATTTGTATTTGTGTCAATATAAAATTTAAAAGTATGTTAAATAATCTTAATATACTGTCCTCGTTCTAAAAGTTCTGCTAAATTCTAAAAAAAGCTTCTCACGCTATCATTTATAAATTAATCACCTATGCTGGCTGCAGAACAACCACAGATGAAAATAGTGACAAGCTGTTTTCTAACTAAGCGGAGCTAAATGTGATAAGGAGAGTATAATTAAGAACACTAAGACCTCTATAAATTCAACTGCTGCACCAAGGGTGTCCCCTGTCATTCCCCCTATTTTTGACTTAATATATATATTGTATATAAAAGTTATTAAGATGACTGGCAAAACTACAAATACAGCCTTCCATCTTATGATTACTGATGATAATAGTACTGCTGTTAAAATTGCAATAATAGTGGTTTTTAAATTAATTTTGCCAATATAATAATTACCAAGGCCGCCTTCTTTTCTTGCATATTGAGCTATATGGCTCAGGAGTACAATCATTGTTCTTGATAATATTGCTGATACTGCTAAGGCTTTTACAGCATCTGCTTTACTAAGCGATGCAAGAAGAACTATTCTTAAAGCTAAATCAAAAAATATTGCTGCTGCACCATTAGTTCCGACTCTGCTGTCTTTCATGATTTCAAGCATTCTCTCTCTTTTTCTTGATGAGTATATTCCATCACAAGTATCTGACAATCCATCTAGGTGAAATGCACCTGTAAGACAGACATTAAATAAAGTAACTAGTACAGCAGTAATAGGTACTGGTAAAAATCTAATGCTGAGCAGATAGAAAAAAACATTTAATATTCCTACTACAAGTCCAACTAAAGGAAAATATACAATTCCATTTATAAAGCTTTTATCATCTACATCAACTTTTATATTTATTGGTATTCTAGTTAGAAACTGAATCATCAAAATAAAATTTTTCATAAGTGTGTCACTTTCCTTATATATGTTATTTTAAATTCATTATACACATAAGTTTAGTACTTTAAAATGCTACTTAATCTCATAATATCAAAAAAATGAACATGAGCATAAGTACCTATTGTATTATTTTTTAAATATCCGCACTTCCAATTTTCATGACTGTTATCATAATTTTTTTTAGTAATTTTATATATGGTTTCCTCATTAAGCTCTACATAGGATTTATGAAATTCATGACATCTTATCTTTGATCCTTTTTTAATTAGTGGATTATCTTTTTCAACTTCTATTTCTGCATAACCAAAATTTTGTAGTTCATCACTCATAACAGCTTTTCCTTTAAAAAATCCTACTGTCTGTTTTCCATTTATTGATTCTGTCAGGTACATTAATCCGCCACATTCAGCATAACAATGCAGCCCTTTATCTAAAGCGTTTTTTATGCTTTGCATCATAGTCTTGTTGCTGGACAGTTCATCTATAAATACTTCAGGATATCCACCTCCAAGATATAAAAAATCTATATTATCAGGAAGACTTTTATCTTTTAGAGGACTGAAATAAGTAACATTTCCAGCTTCCTCAAGCATTTCAAGATTTTCTTTATAATAAAAACTGAATGCTTTGTCTAAAGCAACTGCAATGTTAAGTTGTCCTCTTTTTATATGAAAATTATCTTCATATTTTTTTGTTTCTTTAAAGTGTTCTAACATCATGTCAATATCAACATGATTTTCAAGCAGCTCTGCACAAATCTGAATTTTTTTATCTAAATCTTCAATTTCACTGCTCTGTACAAGGCCTAAATGTCTGCTTTCAATACTAAGCTCCTTGTTATTTGGCAGATAACCAAAAACTTTAGTTCTGCAGTGAGTTTCTATTAAAAGCTTCAATATTTTATAATAACCTTCTGATATATTATTTAAAATAACACCTGCAATATTTACATTTTCAAAATCTATGAGACCATTAATTTCTGCACATAATGTTACGCTTTGAGCTTTAGGCGTTATTACAAGCACTACTGGCACATCCAGTAATTTAGACAAATGAGCTGTTGAACCTTCAGTGTCTATGCCTATACCATCATAAAGGCCCATAACACCTTCAATTACTCCAAGCTCTCCTGTTCCTCGGCTATAGGAAGCTTTAACTCCTTCTTCACTCATCAAAAAAGTATCAAGATTACGAGAACTTTTGCCTAAAATATGACTGTGAAATGCTGAATCAATATAATCAGGACCAGTTTTATAGCCTTGTACTTGAAAACCTCTATTAGAAAGTGCTTTCATTATACCTAGTGTCACTGTTGTTTTTCCGCCGCCGCTGGCATTAGAAGAAATTATAATACTTTTCATTTTATCACCCACATTTCATAAATATACTATACTTGCTCACAAAACTCCAATAAATTTCATCTATACACTATCCTGGGTCACAAAGTTCCACTAAATGTGACTAAGTAAAGTATAGCCTACAGCATATATTATAAAAGTTACTATTTCTGCTGAATACATCAATTTAATTGTACCTACTATATTATCTAAACTCAATTCTTTTTTTCTATCTCCAATAACAGGCTTATAAACTTCTTCTCCAAAATATTTATTAACCCCTCCTATTTGAACTTTCAATGCACCTGCAGCAGCTGCTTCAGGATATCCGCAGTTAGGACTTTTATGATTTTTCCTGTCTCTGAACATTATCTTAAAGCTTTCTAAAATACTGCCTTTAGCTATAGGTGATGATAGACAGATCATAAATCCAGTTACTCTTGCAGGTATAAAATTGAAAAAATCATCTGTTTTCGCAGGGAAGAATCCTATATGTTTATACTTTTCATTCATATATCCAAGCATTGAATCCATTGTATTTATTCCTTTATACAGCATTGCAAGAGGTGCTCCTCCAATCATTGCAAAAATCAGTGGTGCAATTACTCCATCAGAGGTATTTTCTGCAACAGTTTCAACATCTGCTCTTATAATTTCATGCTCTGAAAGCTCTTTTGTATCTCTTCCTACTATATATGAAAGCTTAGTTCTAGCATCCTCTAAATCATTTCTTTTTAATGAATCATAAACCTTAATTCCTTCTTTATGAAGGCATCTGGCAGAAAGGGTTGTCCACAAAATAAATATATTTAAGATATGATGAAGTACTGAAATACTTTCTGTTAATTTAAGCAAAGAAAATGGAATTAAAAAACATACTTCTGCAACTATAACCACTATAATTCCACCTGCAAGTTCTAGGTCTTCTTTTGTTTTACAGATGTTTCTTGCTTTCTTTTCTAAAAAACTAATAAATTTACCTATATATATTATTGGATGCGGAAACCCTTTAGGATCACCTATTATCCAATCAATAACTATTGCAACAGCTATATCTAACATTATATCAACCCCGCTATTTTATAAATCATTTTCATGTCAAGACTTTTTCTTACTATGTCAGCTAACTTGTTGAGTTCTTTTTCCCTCAAATTTTCATAAACAAGAGATGGCTTTCTTGCTATTCCTTTTTTATCTCTAATTAAATTAACAATATGCTCTCTAAAAAAAGTACTATCAAATACACCATGAATATATGTACCCATGATATTTCCATTTTCATTTACAGCTCCATCGTTTAAACTGCATAGCTCTCCATTTTTCTCCTTGATTTCAAAAAGAGGCTTTGCATTTTTGCCATAGCTGCTTACACCCATATGTATTTCATAGCCATAAATATATTTCTGCTGATTGTCTATTTCAGATATCAAAGATTCGCCAAAAATTCTGCTGTAGGAATCATCGCTGCAAAACGCTGCTTTAACTCTTGTTTTAACCTTTTCCTTCTCAAAAATTGTTTCAACATCTAAAAGATTCATAGCATCTATGTACATTTTATCTGTCTCTGTTTCATAAGGATCATTTATCCTGCTGCCAAGCATTTGATATCCGCCGCAGATACCTAATAAAAGATTTTTTTCAGCATAATCCTTTATTAACTTTTCAAGACCGTTATTTCTTAAAAATAGTAAATCATCTATAGTATTTTTGCTTCCTGGAAGTATCAGCAAATCCGGCGAACCAAAATCCTCAATTTTTTCAATAAACCTAACAGATACATCTTCTTCTATTTTTAAAGCATCTATATCTGTAAAATTAGATATATGAGGCAGTTTAATTACAGCTATATCAATTTCTGCTGTTATACTTTTTTTAAATTCAACTGCTCCATCTTCATCTTCAAGATGCAGCTTAAAATATGGTACAACACCAGCACACGGAATCTTAATAATATCTTCAATCATATCAATCCCTGGTTTTAGTAACTCCACATCTCCTCTAAATTTGTTAATGACAGTTGCTTTTACTCTCTTTTTTTCTTCTTCACTTATCAGCATAATTGTTCCTGCAAGTGATGCAAATACTCCACCTTTGTCTATGTCACCCACTAATACTACTGGTGCATCAACAAGTTCAGCAAGTCCCATATTAACTATATCCCTGTCCCTCAAATTTATTTCTGCTGGACTTCCTGCACCTTCAATTACTATTATATCAAACTGTTTTTCTATATCTTCAAATTGCCTTTTTATCATATCACTAAACTCAAGTTTCATATTATGATATTCCTGTGCAGATGAATTACAATAAACTTCACCATTTACAATAACTTGACATTTTTTATCTGTAGTAGGCTTCAGTAAAATAGGATTCATATAAACTTCAGGCTCCAGTCCGCTTGCATACGCTTGAAGTACCTGAGCTCTGCCCATTTCCTTGCCGTCTAAAGTTATGTAAGAATTTAAAGACATATTTTGTGACTTATATGGACATACTTTATAACCATCCTGTTTAAATATTCTGCAGAGTGCAGCAACTAATATACTCTTTCCAACAGAAGATGCTGTACCCTGTATCATTATTTTAGCCATCAAAAACCACCACCATTATAAAAAATTTATCTTCAATACTTTGTTCGAGCACATTTAGTTCCACTTAATTTATAAATGATAGCGGAGAGAAGCTTCTTTTAAAAATTTAGTGGAACTTTGTGACCGAACATAGTATATATTATATACTATGTTCAATCTCAAAGTCTCATTAATATAAAAGAATCTTATCATAATTTATAAAGTACAATCTTCAATTCGTAAATTTTATTTAAAGATTTTCCACAGCATAGCATAGGAAAATCCATCTTAACTCTCAATTCTCAACTACATGAAATTATAACCTTAAAAATTATACTTTCTTCTATTGACAATAAGATCATCTAGTAGTATTATTTATTAAACAGTGTTCAATAAATAATTTGCGTTCAAAACATTTTACATTGTTTAATATTTTACTATGGGGGTAATAAAAATGATAAAAAAAATATTATTGCGTTTGGGTCTATTTATACTCGTGTTATTTATAGCTATGGTAATTACAGCAAAAATATTCTCATCAACAAATAACCCTAAAGCCAAAAAAGAAGAGATTTTAAAAAGCAATACTCAATCAAGCAAAAAAGCTTTAATTGTATTTCAACCTGGTGTTTCTAA
>JAUZPN010000155.1 GCA_030705885.1 Bacillota bacterium
ATATCTTTACCAGAATCACTTACTAAATTAGAGGAATCAGCATTTAACAGATGCAGAAAATTAAATGAAGTGATATTTGGAAGCAATATGAAAGAAATAGGCAGATTGTGTTTTTATGCATGTAATTCATTAAAAAATGTACATTTGCCAGAAAAGTTAATTAGTATAGGCGATATGGCATTTTATAAATGCTTTTCTATGAAGGAAATAACATTGCCTGAATCTTTAAGTGTTCTGGGTAATAATGTATTTACAGCATCTGGTATAAAATCAGCAGTAATAAACTGTAATTTAAAAGAATGTGGAACAGATATTTTTTCACAATGCGATAAATTAATTAAGCTGACATTTGGTAAAGAAGTTAGGTTTATTGGTGATAAATTTGCATTTAAATGTCCTTCACTTAAATATATTAATCTTCATGTAACTATTGAGTATATTGGGAAAAATGCTTTTGAAGGCAGTATTTATTTAAAAGATATGACTCATCAAAATGTGATATGCAGCACCCTTAATAACGAAAATAATAGCTGTTTAGTACAGGTTAATAACATATTACTTAATGGAAGTGAACTTTCAGGAGATATTGTAATTCCAGATGGAATAACTGCAATTTCAGGGGGTGCATTTTATGGCAATACTAAAATTACTTCTGTAGTTTTTCCAAAATCACTTTTGCGAATTGGAGCAAGAGTTTTTTGCGGATGTACTTCACTTAGAAAAATAGTACTTCCTTATGGTGTAACTTCATTAGAAGAAGGTGTTTTTGTGTACTGTACATCTTTAGAAAGTGTTACTTCTCAAGGCAGGATTGAAAATATATCTGACAATGCATTTTATGGATGCACTAATTTACAGCAGGTTCCTTCAGCAGATGTTTTATATATAGGCAGTAACTCTTTCAGTGGCTGCAAAAAACTTTATGATATAAAAGCAGACTGCTCACAAATACAAGCAGATGCTTTTAAAAATACTCCGTTTTTAGATAATCGGAGAAACAGTTCACCGCTTGTTATAATATCAAATGTTGTTGTTGATGGTAAGTATTGTACTCAAGATGTTATCATTCCAGAAGGTGTAGTAAATATTTCACCTTACGCTTTTGCATTAAACGATAATATAATAAGTGTCAAATTTCCTAAAAGTCTTGTAACAATAGGAGATGGTGCATTTAGTGGATGTAAAAATATAAAAGAAATTAATATTCCATCTTCTGTAAAGTATATTGGCAGGAAAGCTTTTGAAAAGTGTATATCAATTACTAATGTTTTTGGTAAAGCACAAATTATTGGAGAAGCATCATTTTCATATTGTATAAGCTTAAAAAATGTTATGCTTGAAGGAGCAGTTTCTTTTGAAAAAGAAGCATTTTGTGGATGTTCTGTACTTGAAAATTGTAAATGTGAAGAGCTGCAATATATAGGTGATAATTGTTTTAATGAATGTGAATTATTAAGATGGTTTGATTTTTTAAGTATTAAATCTATAGGAGTCAGTGCTTTCAGTAGCTGCTTTTCATTAAAAAGTATTTTCCTAAATTCAGATACTTATGTTGCTGCTCATGCTTTCGAGGATTGTGGAAACTTAGAAGAAATAATAGTATCAAGTGATGGTTTGAAGCATGGAAGCTATGCTTTTGCAGGATGTACAGCTGTTAGTGTAATAGGTATTGGTGATAACAGATACAAAACTGATAAATACTCAGTAATTTTTGATAATTATATTCCAGATGATGTAAAATCTATATACACTAGTGCAATCAGCTGCTTTAATATAGATGAAAATCTTTCGTTATTTGGATATATGAATAAAGGACGATGTATTCATATACCAGAAGGGATTAAAAGAATAGAACGTGAAGTTTTTAAAGATGCTATGAATCTTGAGAAAATATATATACCTGAAAGTGTGGAATATATTGGAGGCAGAGCTTTTCAAAATACAATATGGTTAGAAAAACAGAAATCAGTTTCTACTATGGTAATTATAAATAATATATTAATTGATGGTTCTTTATGTACTGGTGATATAGTAATACCTGAATCTGTTAAAATAGTTTCAGCATGGGCTTTTCTAAATTGTTATGAATTAACAGGAGTAACCTTTTCCTCTAATAAAATATTTAATGAAGAATATGCATTTAGAAATTGTATTAATTTAAAAATAGTAACTGCTTCTGATGGTAAAGAGTATAAATTAATGAAAATTTCAGATAGAAATGATGAATTGCTGCCCAAAAATGTGAAACAGATTTTTATGGATTGTTTAAACTGCTTTAAAACAGATGAAAATAATGTCCTAATTGAATGTACAGGAAATATTACAAATTTGATTATGCCAAATGGAATAACGGACTTAGCTGATAATGTGTTTAAAAATAGTAATTTACTTACTTACATAACATTAACTAAGTCCAATGCTACAATTGGCAAAAGTGCTTTTGAACAGTGTAAATATCTTGTTTCAGTGAAAAATGCATATAGTGTAGTAAAAATAAATAAGTCTGCATTTTCAGGATGCTATTCATTAGAAAGCATAGAAATTTCAGATAAACTTAAATATATTGGAATGAAAGCATTTGAAAATTGTACATCACTAAAAAATATTATAATACCTGAAGGTATTACTGAAATCCCAGAAAAGGCTTTTTACAGATGTAAAAACTTAAAAAACGTCTCACTGCCTTCTACTCTTAAAATAATAGGAAAAGAAGCATTTGCATTTTGTTATGAACTTGAAGATATAAATATTCCAGAAAGTCTTGAAATGATAGATTCTAGAGCATTTGCCTGGTGCTCAAAATTTGATATGAAACAACTTCCAGAGAGTGTTTCAATTAAAGCTGATTCTTTCAGCTTTTGCAGAATATGAAGTACAGGAATTTAGGTGGTACTGGTCTTATAGTATCGGAAATAGCTTTTGGAACAATACCTATACTCAGCGGAGATGTTCCTGTACTTCCTGATTATTACAGTCCAAATGAAGAAACAGCAATAGCTATAATGGAACATGCATTCAAGCTTGGCTGTAATCTTTATGATACAGCAATTGTACCTGAATATGGAGATGCAGAGATAAAACTAGGCAGATTTGCAGCTCATATAGGCAGGGAAAAGATTATTATATCGGATAAATCGAGATATTTTATTGGAGATGAAATGTATGATGCTGTAAACAGATCTTGTAAAAATCTTGATACTTATGCAAATATTTATTTTGTACATCAGGTGGATGAAAATAATGAGGATATCACATTTGGAAGATATGGTGCTATTGATGCATTGAATGAACTTAAAGCAGAAGGCAAAATCAAGTTTACAGGAGTTGCATCACATTACTATGATGTATTGTTAAGGGGTGCAAAAGATAAGAGAGTGGATATACTTCAGGGCAGCGGAAATATTCTTGAAAGAGGAATGCTTGAAAGAATAGAGTCAGAACCTTTATTTAAAGAAAAAGGATTTATTCTCAATAAATCATATGCCGCAGGAATACTACCACATTTCTTTAGAATAGAAACTCTTTTATCAGGTGTACTTTCGTATCCTATATCTAGTGTATTAGTAGGCATGGGAACAAATGAACAAGTAGATCAAGCTATGATGATGAAAACTGAAAATTATAGCAGACCATCATTTTCACAAGTAATGTCAGTACTTGAAAAGAGTTTTGTACCAATTCCATGCGATAGATGTCAAAGGTGCAGATGTAAATATGGTACTGAAATACATATAATTTTCAGGCAATATAATTATTATTTTCTTGGTAAAGACTACTGGGCTCTTAGAAAACTTGATCTTAGTATAAATGAAAGTGCAGCACAATGTAAGAAGTGTACAGATATGTCATGTATGAAAAAGTGTCCACATGAAATAAATATTCCTGAAACTGTACAGATGATACAGCGGCTAGTAGAAATTCATATTAGAAAATCTTTAATATAAAGGAGCATGTGTAAAACACTGCTCCTTTATAATTATACTATCTTCGGTTATAAAGTTCCAATAAATTTCTGAAAGAAGCTTTTCATCGCTATCATTCACAAATTAATTGGAACTAAATGTGCCGGAGGAAAGTATATTATATACTTTTAAGATCAAGCTTTTCAGGTGAAACATAGACGGTTTTATTTGTATAGTATATAACCATGCCAGGTTTAGCACCAGAAGGCTTTTTTATATTTTTAACTTCTGTATAATCTACAGGTACCTTTGAGGAATCTTTTGATTTACTGTAATATGCGGCTAATTTAGCTGCCTCTTCTAAAGTTCTTTCAGGTATTTCACCATATTTTTTTATTATAACATGGGAACCAGGAATATTTTTTGTGTGAAGCCATAAATCATGCTTATCAGCAAATTTTAAAGTTAAATAATCATTTTGGTAATTATTCTTTCCTACATATAAATCTATACCATCACTAGATATAAAATGCAGAGGTTTTGAAATTTTTAATTTTATTTTTTTCTTATCTTTTGTTTTATTTCTAATGTAGCCTGTTTCAGTAAGTTCTCTTTTTATTTCTTCTATGTCATTATAGTTATCAGCATTTTTTAAATTTGTAAATACAGATTGTAAATAATCATATTCTTCTTGTGCATTTTTTAATTGAACAGAAGCCATTTCCTCAGATTTTTTTAGTTTGTTGTATTTTTTGAAATAACGTTGAATATTTTCTGAAGGTGATTTAAATTCATCTACATTAATATCTATATAGTTTTCACCTTCAAGATAATAATTTAGCAGATGAACAGACTTATCTCCCTTTTTAATATTATAAATATTAGCAGTAAGCAGTTCTCCATAAATTTTGTATGAATCTTTATCTCTGCATTCATCTAAAGTTTCTTCTAATATTTTAATTTTTTTAGTACATCTATCTAAATTGTTAGATATTATTTTTTGGAGATTAATGCTTCGTGAATTTAATCTATCTGCTTTATCTTTTTCTAGATAAAATTCTTGTAATAAAATTGAAGATGTATCAAATTGTTTAGCTTCATATTCACATAAATAGGTAAATTCAATGCAGTAAAAATCTTTTACAGTACCATTATTACTATAGCTTGCAAAAGAATAATCATTATTTTTAAATAAACTTATTGTATTTTGAAATATATTATATATTTCGTGAAGTAAAGGAGCTTCAAATTTAATGTTTTTTTGTTGAATCCTATAAAATATTTCTTTAGAAGAAGGATTACTTATGCCTGTAAATAAATTGGCAAAAAATTTATTGTTATATTCTATATTATTATCTAAAATATATGATTTCATATCCTCAAAGCTAAAACTAAATGGATTTAATTTATTTGATTTAGGAGGAAAAACAAATTCTATTCCAGGATATAAGCATCTGTAAGTGTTTATTTCAGGTGTAACATGTTTAATACTATCTACAATAATATTGTCTCTTTGGCGAACAAGAGTAATATTACTGTGCCTGCCCATTATTTCAACAATTAATGAGTAAATACTATTAAATCCAAATTCATCTGTATTTTCAAAATTGATAATAACTACTCTATCTGTATCAATTTGATTTATTTCAATAATTTTTGCACTAGTCAAATATTTTCTTAAAATCATGCAAAATAGTGGTGCCACAGTTGGATTTGGTTTTGAGCAGCTTGTTAAATGTATCTTAGGATAAACACTGCTGGCACTAATTAATAATTTTAAATTCTCTTTAAAACCTCTAATTGATAAAATAATTTCATCTTTTTCTGGCTGATTAATCTTATCAACTTTGCAATTCAATATTTTATTTTTAAGTTCTGTTACTGTGCTGTATAAATAAAGGCCGTCTAAAGGCATAATATCATCCTTTCAAGTAAGTATACTTTCGCTTTAGCACATGTAAAGTTCCTCTTAATTTATAAATGAGAGCAGAGAGTACTTCCTTTAGAAACTCAGTGGAACTTTGTGACTTAGGACAGTATAAGTATAATATCCATAAGTATATCACTTTATTACTGTTAAATAAAGTAATGATAAAAAAATCATAATAATTTTTTAAAATTGATTAAAAAAAATAAATAAGGTTAATAATTTTAAAAGCTAATAAATAGAAAAAGGGGTATGGAGGTCATGTCTGAATTAAATTTTATAAATAAAATACTTTTTCAGAAAAATAATAAATCCGTACTATCTAAAAAAATTGAAAAGATTAATGAGAAAGATAATATATCAGACGATTCTCCAGCAGTTCAATCAGTTAACAACATAATAAAAACAGGAATAATAAATGGAGCAAGTGATATACATATCGAGCCATTTAAAGACTCTATAATTGTTAGATATCGAATAGACGGATTGTTAAGTGAATTTATGAAATTATCATTAAATGAACATGAAGCTATTACAATTAGAATAAAAATAATGGCTGATATGGACATTGCAGAAAAGAGAGTTCCACAGGATGGTAAATTTGAATTTAATTTAGATCAAAAATATTATGACTCTAGAGTTTCTACTGTTCCTACAATATATGGGGAGAAAATAGTAATAAGAATTCTCAGCAAATCAGAAAAAATACTATCTTTAGATTCATTAGGTTTTGATGAAAATAGTATAAATTG
>JAUZPN010000156.1 GCA_030705885.1 Bacillota bacterium
CTGCAACACTGCCTTCAAAATAAAGCATAACTCCCATTTCCTCAGCAAGTGCTAAAAGCTCATCTCCATATGTAGAAATTAAAGCTTTATTTGCAGTAACTACATGTTTTTTATTTTTTAGTGCTTTTATTATATATTCCTTAGCTGGTTCAATACCCCCCATCAATTCTACTACAATTTTAATTTCTTGATTATTAAATATCTCTTCAGGATCAGTAGTAATTAAATCTTCTGAGATATCAATATTTCTTTTTTTATTCTTGTTTCTTACAAGCACTTTAGTTACTTCAATTTCGTAACCAGATCTTTTTAATATTTCTTCCTTGTTAATGTTGATTATTTTACATACTCCTGTACCAACAGTTCCAAGTCCTAAAATTGCTATTTTAATGTTGCTCATACTCCACTCTCCCTCTAAAAAACATAATTTGATTTTAAGCTTATATTATTTATAAAAATTACAATTTGTTTCAAAATTATAAATAATAAATAATAATGTGCATAATAACTTAAAAATACACTAAAATCATAAAAGATAAATATTCCATATTAGTTTATTTTACAGTATAATATTACATAAGTAAAGAGTATTAAGCACCCAATTGATGCAAATATATTTTTAATTTATATAGATTTATACTGATTTTCTCTTATATCTATATAAGCTTTACTAAAATAATGTAATTTATTCAAAAATTTTTAGGAGGTATTTCAATGGATATTAATAAATCAGTAAGTGAAGCACTAAAAAATGTTAAAGCTAAAAACCCTTTAGTCCATCACATTACAAACTATGTTACTGTTAATGACTGCGCAAATGTTGTACTTGCTATCGGAGGTTCTCCTGTAATGGCAGATGATATTTCAGAAGTAGAAGATATGGTTTCTATAGCCTCTTCTTTAGTTTTAAATATAGGCACATTAAACAGCAGGACTATAGAATCAATGATAAAAGCAGGAAAAAAAGCTAACGAACTTAAAATACCTGTAATACTCGACCCTGTAGGAGCAGGTGCTACCCCATTTAGAACTGAAACTGCATTAAAAATAATAAATTCTGTAAAACTTGCAGTAATACGAGGAAATTCATCTGAAATTAAAACTATAAGCGGAATAACTGCTAAAACAAAAGGTGTAGATGCTGGAAAAGAAACTTTGTCAAAAGAAGAAGCATTAAAATTAGGTAAAAATGTTGCTGAAGAATTATCTGAAAAGCTTGGTTCTGTAATTGCTATAACAGGTAAAACAGATATTGTGTCATATAAAAACAAAACATATTTTATTGAAAATGGTCATAAAATGCTCTCAAAAATAACAGGTACAGGCTGCATGTGTACTTCCCTTATAGGTTCATATCTAGGTGCAAATGAAAACTATCATCTCTCAGCTATAGCTGGTATTGTAAGCATGGGTATTGCTGGAGAATTAGCTTATAACATCATCAGCAAAAGACACGGAGGCAGTGGAAACTTTAAAATAGAACTTTTGGATGCCATATATAATTTATCATCCTCAAATATAATAGACAGAGCTCAAATAAGATAATCTATATGTAAAGAAAGTATACTATATTTTTCTTGGTAACATTTAGTTCCAATAAATTTGTAAATGATAGCGAGGTGAAGCTTCTTTTAGAAATTTATTGGAATTTTGTGACCAATGATAGTATATGTCTGGTGTAAAATTATAGCACATAATTTTATAAAAAGTTGCTAATACTATAATTGTTACCAAAATAACATTAGAGGTGATTTTTTATATGCCAAAGGACAGTCAGCCAGACCCAAAAGAAGTAAGATTACAAAAGAGTAATGGAGACACTCCACTCACAAGAGAAAGTGCAAAAAACAGCAGCAGGAACACTAAAAAGCAGTCCGCTGTTAGAGGAACACAAAATTAATGAGGACTTAATAGTCCTCATTATATACTTTCCATGATCACATTTAGTTCCACTTTATTTATAAATGATATCAGTGAGAAGCTTCTTTTAGAAATTTATTGGAACTTTGTGACCATAGATAGTATACATTCTCAAAAAATTAAAATTCATTATAAATAAAATTGACTTTTGGTAACGCTTTAAACAGAAAAATGTAAATGCATGTGAATATAACAGATAAATATATAATTATCATAAAAAATATATTGTTTTTAATTTTCATTATAATATTCGTCAATTGCTTGATCAACATAAATACATCCTTTCTCCCCTAAATGTCCTGGATCTTTAAAAAAATTTTTATCATATTCATGATTAGAAAAATCTGCTTCCTCAAAACCATAATCTTTTATTATATTGCTTACTTTTTTATAATAATCTTGTCTATCATTCTTATCAAAGCCAGCAAAATCATACCAATACCCATTAACAGGAACATTTATTATAAGTGGTTTTATTCCATTATCTTTGCAAATTTGAAGCATGAGCTTTAAATCATCATATTCAGGTGAAACTCTATAAGAGTCATTTTTAGCTGAATTTTTATATTCCTTTAATTTGCTAGCATATTTCTTGGTATATACGTCATTATCAAATCCATAACGATTATTATTTGATTTTTTAGCTGAATCTGCTGTAACTTTACTTATTTCCTTTTTCCAATCAATATTATCTTTTTGAGGTTCAATATACTTTATCTGATTCTTTTTACTGCTAAGCAGTTTATCAGCATTTATATCATCTTTAATAGATAACATCTCATATCTCATCCAAAAATATGGATATAAAATGTATCTTTTTAAAACTGTTTTCTTGTTATTATTAATGTAAAGTCTGCATATACTCCTCATCATTTCAAAATTTTTATTATGCTTATCCTTACTAATAGTTATTATTCTGTTAGCTAACATTTCTTTCTCTTTAATATTTATATTTTTGCTAAAAAAGAAACTTGCAACCTGAAGTTCTGAAGAACTAGACTCAAACATATTTTCAGTAACTCCTTTTTTAGTAAACCATTGAGGGGATAGAATAATTGCTACTTTTTTTCCCGAACAACTGCTTCCTAAAGATCCTAAATTGACAGCCTGAACAAGACTTGTATATCCTGCATTCCCATAAGCATTAATTTGAAATCCATCTCTTTTATTCTTAAAAAATACAAATGGATTTGTTTTATATACTAAGCTTGCTTCAATTTCAGAAGAACCACATATAGTTAAAGTATCATCTCGCTCTTCAGCATTTTTTTGTAAAATAATACTTTTAAATTTGTTCTTAGTTACATTATCACCAAACTTATCATAATACTCATTTGCTATTTTTTTTTCTAAAGTATATTTATAATATGCTAAAGATGAAAAACATATAATAATAGAACATATAAATGCTACAACCTTTTTCATTTATCCAAACCTGCCATTTTTAAATAACTGATTATCTTCTGTGGAGTTTCAATTTCACTTCTATTAACCATTGCAGGATCTAATGTTATATTAAACTTTTCCTCAATTGCTACAAAAAGTTCAATAACACCTAACGAGTCTAACCTTCCACTTTGAAACAGATTAACCTCACTTTCTCCTCTTAAATCCTCACCACAAATATCTTTTAATATTTCAAAAACTATGTTTTCCATTTTTATCCTCCTTACAGTAATTAAATTAAACTAAATAATTATTTTTTATATAAATACTATCCTCGATCACAAAGTTCCACTAGATTTCTAAAAGAAGCTTCTCTCCGCTATCATTTATAAATTAAGTGGAACTAAATGTGACCGAGGAAAGTATATCATATCTATTTAAACAAATATCCAGAAAAAATTAAAAATCCAAAACAGACAATATTAAATGTAATTACAGTTGATACTGCTGTAAAAACCCGCTTTTCTTTAACCTTTGAATAAAAGCTTGATTTTTGAAAACAATCTGTTCCTGCTACTAACACTCCATGATAAACACCATACACAATATAATTTAATTGAACACCATGCCAAAATCCCATTATCAGCATAGTAATGAAATATCCAATATATGCAGCAGTATATCTGCTTTTAAACCATTTTTTCTTAATTGCTGCCATAACAAATCTATTAAAAATAAAATCCCTAAACCAAAAGGAAAGTGACATATGCCATCTATTCCAAAAATCTTTTATATCTTTACTTATAAAAGGTAGATTAAAGTTATCTGGAGTCTTAACTCCTAAAATATAACTTACACCTATAGCAATAAGGCTATAACCTGCAAAGTCAAAAAATAAGTAAAAGCTGTAAAAATACATATATTTAATGATATTTATCGTTATATGAGGTTTTAATAATAACTTGCTTACCCAAGTATCATTAATATAAGATGAAATAAGAAACTTATATGCTATTCCAAGCACAATCTTCCATAAACCATTACCTAGATAATCTAAATATTCTTTTCTTGTTGGAACAGTATTAATTTCCTTAATAAATCTTATAGATCTATCAATAGGCCCTGAGCTTAAGGTTGGAAAAAATAATATAAAATAAGCATATTCTAATACATTTAAATCCTTTATATATCCATCATAAATTTGAATAATAGTTTGTACACATTTAAATGTTAAATAAGAAACGCCTAAAAAACCTATTTCCTTATGTATAAAAACCCCAGATAATTTAGTAATAAAAAGAGGTATAAGAGATATAATTATTATAATCCACAAATGCCATCTTTTATTAAGCTTTTTTCTAAGTAAATCATAACTTTTAGTTAATAAAACCTGTAATACAAAAAATGCTGCTAAAAAAACTAGCTGCTTTTTAGAACTAGCAAATATGTGGTATATCATAAAAATTGTTACAAGTAATCCGTACCATTTTATTTTTTTTTGAAAGAGTCCAAGTATAATACATGGAAGTAATACAACTGCCAATATGTAAAAATAATAAAAATCACTATATGGTGTCATTTATAATTCCTCCATAAAGCTTTTTCTGTCAATCTTACCATTAGTATTCATAGGAAACTTTTCAATTATTTTAATTTTCCTTGGAATCATATATTCAGGTAAAATCTTTTTCAATTCTTCCTTGATTTCAATTATTTCTACAGAATAGTTTTCCTGAAGAGATATAAATGATTGTAAATATTGAAGCTCATCATTTTTAATAACTGGTAAAATCACAGCATTACTGATATATGGAATTTTTCTAATATTATACTCTATATCTTCTAGTTCTATTCGATAACCATGCACCTTAACTTGAAAATCCAGCCTTCCTTTATAATAAAGCAAACCATCCTTTAAATAACCTTTATCTCCAGTCCTATAACCTCGAACAGATTTACCATTAATATTTTCAATAAAAAAGTGTTTATTTGTTTCTGTTTCATTATTTAAATATCCCTTTGCCACACTTTCTCCAATTATTAATATTTCACCAGATGATTCCTCAATTTTGAGCTTACAATCCTCCTTAACATAACCCACAGGAAGATCTCCCTCTTCAATCATCATTTCCTCAGTAACCTCTACAGCTGTCACTGCTACAGCTGCTTCTGTAGGACCATAAAAATTAATTATTTTAATTTCGGGAAACCTTTCAAAAAGCTTAGCTGCTGTTTTTTTTGTTAGCACTTCTCCGCAAAAAAACATTTCCTTAAGATTTGGAAGCAGATTATTATTGAAAGATGGACTTTGAAGGCACATTGCTGCAAATGATGGTGTTGACACCCAAGTTGTAATACCTGATTTATTAAAATATTGGAAAAGTTCAGGCATATTAGATATCATATCTTTATCTATACTAAATAATATAGAACCAGTTGTTAATGACAAATAAGTATCCATAACTGATAAATCAAATGAAAAAGGAGCCTGATTCATAAAAATCTTATTCTCACCTTTGAGAATACTTCTTCCCCATCTAATAAAGCTTTGCAAATTACCCTTTGTTATTTGAACCCCTTTTGGAGTGCCTGTACTTCCAGAGGTATAAATTATATAAAAAACATCTTCAGCTTTTACTCTATAATTTATATCAGGAATTCTTCCATTAAACTCAATTATTATTCTTTCTAAATCAATTTTTTCTATAATGGTTCCTGTAAAATCATTTATATTTTTTTCGCAAGTTTTTATAACAACCTTTGCACCAGAATTACTAATGATACTTTCAAGTCTTTTTTCAGTCATAGAAACATCTACTGGTATATATGGATGACCTGATTTGACACTAGCAAGAAAGCAGACCAGCATAAGTGACTCCTTCTCTCCTAATACAATTATAGGTGAAGAATCTGTTTTAAAACTATTAATTAAATAAACCGCCAAAGCATTTGAATGTGCTTTTAATGTGCCATATGTCATATTTTTGTCTCTATGTATATGAGCAATGCTTAAAGACGGTCTGCTGTCAATTTCATCTAAAAAATCCATAAAACTATCACAACCTTTAATTTATTTATATACTATACTTAATTGGATTTAAATTTGTCTAAGAAATACTATCCCCAATCACAAAGTTCCACTAAATTTCTAAAAGAAGCTTCTCTCCGCTATCATTTATAAATTAAGTGGAACTAAATGTGACAAGGAAAGTATAGTATACATATCAGTCAATAATCAGTTCCTTAATTATCCA
>JAUZPN010000157.1 GCA_030705885.1 Bacillota bacterium
AGTATTAGGTCCTTTATTTTCTTCAAAAATAGTCTTATGATCCTTTGCTGATAAAAATGGAATAATTACATTACCATCTGTAATTGAAAGTATTGATGCTTCAACACCTTCTAAAAATTCTTCAACAACAATTTTCTTACCACTGCCTTTAAAAATATCCTGAACCATAAATTCTTCAATGGTCTTTTCAGCCTCTTCATAATTATTGCAGATAACAACGCCTTTTCCTGCTGCAAGTCCGTCTGCTTTAATTACAGAAGGATATTCACATTTTTTTAAGTATTCCAAAGCAGAGTTTTTATCTTCAAATACTTCATAAAATGCAGTTTTAACTCCATATTTTTTCATGAAATCTTTAGAAAACGCTTTACTTCCCTCTAGCTGTGCTGCTTCCCTAGCTGGTCCAAATATCTTAAGTCCTGCAGCTTTAAAATCATCTACTATTCCATCTACTAATGGTACTTCAGGTCCTACTATAGTTAACTCTATATTTTTTTCTTTTGCAAATTCAAGCAGCTCTTGTTTTTTACTTAAATTTATGTTTTCGCATTTTTTTTCAATGGCTGTTCCACCATTTCCAGGTGCACAGTATATTTTTTCTACACTATCATTTTGTGCTATCTTCCATGCTATTGCATGTTCTCTGCCGCCATTTCCAATAACTAAAACTCTCATGCTACACACCACCTATATAAACTTTTCTACCATCAATTTTTACACTGCCTTCTGCTAGTAATTTCACTGCTTTTGGAAGAATTTTATGCTCTTCTTCAAGAACCCTTTTTTGCAGCGTCTCTGCTGTATCATTTTCTAAAACAGGAACAACCTGTTGGAGAATAATAGCTCCAGTATCTGTACCTTCATCTACAAAATGTACAGTACATCCTGAAAATTTAACACCATAATCAATAGCAGCCTGATGAACTTTTAAACCATACATTCCATTGCCGCAGAATGAAGGGATAAGAGAAGGATGAATATTAATAATTTTATTAGAGAATATTTTTATTAATTTTTCACTAAGTATAGATAAAAATCCTGCAAGAACTATTAAATCAACCTTTCCTTCAGTAACTTTAAGTATCTCTTCAGAAATATTTTTGCCATAAACCTTTCTGTCAAAAACATAAGTCTCTATTCCTTTGCTTTTAGCTCTTTCCAAAGCATAAACATCAGGTTTATCACTGATAACTGCCTTTATGCTGCAATTAACATAACTGCTTTCTACTGCATCAATTATTGACTGAAGATCACTGCCGCTGCCAGAAACAAGAACAGCTATTTTATACAAACCTCTGCACCTCCGGCTTCTACATGACCAATCTTATATGCTTTATTACCAAAAGTCTCAATATCTTTTATAATATTATCAGCATCTTTTTCATTAACACATAAAACGAAGCCAATTCCCATATTAAAGGTATTGTACATTGCTTTCTCTTCTACTCCCTTTGACATTAAATATTTAAATATCTCTGGTAATTCATAACTGTCTTTGTACACTACTGCTGTATGAGGTTCTTTAAACATTCTAGGAATATTTTCATAGAAGCCTCCTCCAGTAATATGAGCCATACCTTTTATTTCATATTTTTCAATTAATGACAAAATAGTTTTTACATATATTTTTGTTGGAGTTAATAAAACCTCACCCATTTTCTTTCCGTGAAAGTCTTCATCTAAATCAGTTATTAATTTTCTTACTAAAGAATATCCATTGCTGTGTATTCCTGAAGAATTAATACCAATTAATATGTCTCCATCTTTGATATTTGAGCCATCTATTATCTTATCTTTTTCAACAACACCTACAGCAAATCCAGCTATATCATATTCTCCTTCTTTATAAAAGCCTGGCATTTCAGCAGTTTCTCCGCCAATTAATGCACATTCGCTTTGAAGACATCCCTCTGAAACTCCTTTAACAAGCTGTTCTGCAACTTCAGCAACAAGCTTTCCACAGGCAAGGTAATCTAAAAAGAAAATTGGCTTTGCACCATGGCAGAGAATGTCATTAACACACATTGCAGTACAATCTATACCTACTGTATCATATTTTCCTGTTTTAAAAGCAATTTCAAGCTTAGTTCCAACTCCATCAGTACCAGAAACTAAAACTGGATTTTTATACTGTCCAAGCTCAAACATTCCAGCAAAGCTGCCAAGGTGATTCATAACACCGGGTATAAAAGTCTTTTGTGCATGTGATTTTATTAAACTTACAGATTTATATCCTTCTTCAATATTAACTCCAGCTTCTTTATATGTTGCCATTATCATTTCCTACCTTTCTAAATGATTTTTGTCTGTTTCTATTGGAGCTGATACTGGATAAACACCATTAAAGCATCCCAAACAAAAACCTTGTTTTTTACCAAGAGAAATAAGTAAACCTTCAATACTTAAAAATGCTAAAGAATCTGCACCTATTTCTTCTCTTATTTTATCAACTTCCATCTGAGCACCAATTAAATCTTTTCTATAAGCAGTATCTATACCAAAATAACATGGATGTTTTACTACAGGCGAAGCAGATCTAAAATGAACTTCAATAGCTCCTGCTCTTCTTAAACTATCCACAAGTCTTCTGCTTGTAGTTCCTCTTACAATAGAATCATCTACTAAAACAACTCTTTTTCCAGCAACTATTTGCTTAAGAGGATTAAACTTAACAGAAACAGCTTTCTCTCTTATTTCCTGAGAAGGAGATATAAAAGTTCTCCCTACATATTTATTTTTTACAAAGCCATTTCTATATGGTATTCCTGAAGCTTCCGCATATCCAGCTGCAGCTGCTATTGCAGAATCTGGAACTCCAATAACTACATCTGCTTCAACAGGACTTTCTTTAAACAGCTGATGTCCTGCCTTTATTCTAGAATTATAAACGCTTATTTCATCAATGATACTGTCTGGTCTAGCAAAATACACATATTCAAACGAACAAGTTGCATAATTGATTCTCTCTGCAAAATTTATAGAACGTATTCCTTCTTTGTCAATTATTACAATTTCACCAGGTCTTACATCTCTGACAAAATCAGCACCTATGCACTCTAATGCACAGCTTTCTGAGCATAAAACATAACTATCATTATATTTACCAATACATAAAGGTCTTATTCCATTTGGATCTCTTACACCTATTAATTTATCTTCTGTAAGCATAACTATAGCATATGAACCTTTAACTGCCTGCATTGCATCAACAACAGCTTTTTCAATACCTTTTTTAGCACCACGAGCAATTAAATTCAAAATTACTTCTGAATCAATAGAAGTCTGGAAAATACAGCCTCCATCTTCTAAAAGCTCTCTAACTACATCAGCATTAACTAAATTACCATTATGTCCCATAGCAATGCTTCCTAATTTGAATTTGCTTAAAATAGGCTGTGCATTACTCAAATTACTTGAACCAGTTGTAGAATATCTTACATGACCAATAGCTGCATTTCCTTTTAAACCTTCAAGTATATCTTGATTAAAAACATCAGAAACCAATCCCATATTTTTATGCAGCGTTAATGTTTTTCCATCAGACACTACAATACCAGCACTTTCCTGCCCCCTATGCTGAAGTGCATAAAGACCGTAATAAGTAATACTAGCAACATCTAATTCATTATTTGAAAAAATACCAAATACTCCGCATTCTTCTTTTAATTTATCCATATCATCAGATAAAATATCACCATTTGTCTGACAATTTGATTCTTTTATATCTTCAAAATTCATTGGATTTCCTCCGTTCTTTTCAATCTACAGTATTATTTATCACCGCTTATTCTCTTTAGTATCTCAATATAAGCTTCTTTAACATTTCCAAGGTCTCTTCTAAATCTATCTTTATCTAGTTTTTCATTTGTAGTTGCATCCCAAAATCTACATGTATCTGGTGAAATTTCATCTGCAAGGATTATTTCTCCATCTGCTGTTTTACCAAATTCAATCTTAAAATCGATTAATTTTATATTCTGTTTTAAGAAGAACTCTTTTAAAACATTATTAACTTTTGCAGTCATATCATAAATATTTTTTAATTCTTCAAAAGTTGCTGCACCTATACCTACAGCATGATAATCATTGATAAGCGGATCTCCTAAAGAATCATCCTTATAGCTTAATTCAAATACTGTTGTCTTAAGTTCAAATCCTTCTTTAAGACCAAGTCTTTTTGCCATGCTTCCTGCTGCAACATTTCTTACTATTACTTCTAAAGGAACTATAGAAACTTTTTTACAAAGCTGTTCTCTGTCATTTAATTTCTTTATAAAGTGAGTTTTAACTCCATTTTTCTCTAAAAGTTCAAATATCATAGAAGTAATTGTATTATTCATTACACCTTTCTCATCAATTTGACCTTTTTTTTCTCCATTAAATGCTGTTGCATCATCTTTATAATAAATAACAACTTCATTACTATTTTCTGTAGCATAAACCTTTTTTGCTTTTCCTTCATATAACATTTCTTTTTTTTCCATTATAATTCCACTCCTTCATTATTTTCCTTTATAAATTTTTCTTTCATTTCTTTTCTGAAATTAACTAACTTTTCTTTAATCTCAGGATATTTTAATGATAATATTTGAACAGCCAGCATTCCTGCATTATAGCTGTTATTTACACCAACAGTAGCAACTGGAATAGATTTTGGCATTTGAACTATGGATAAAAGTGCATCTAAGCCATTAAATGCAGCATTTATAGGCACACCAATTACAGGCAGAACAGTGTGTGATGCAATTACCCCAGGGAGGTGTGCTGCAAGACCAGCACCTGCAATTATACATTCACAGCCTTCACTTTCTACTGTATCTAACACTTCCATTAATTTTTCTGGTACTCTATGAGCTGATAATATATATGCTTTATATTCAATACCAAATTCTTTTAAAGCATTTGCGGCACCTTTCATAATATCTATGTCGGACTTACTGCCGAAAATAATAGCAACTTTCATTTTTTACCTCCAAATTATATATAATTTATTTAAAATATTTAACTCCTGATTCAAAAATCTTCTGATCCTTTTCTCCTGGAATATTTATAAGTAAATCTGATGCTGTTCTTTCAGAATGGCCCATTTTACCCAAAATTCTTCCATCTGGACTGGTTATTCCTTCAATACCATATACAGAACCATTAGGATTGAATCTTATATCATAAGATGCATTGCCATCCATATCAACATACTGAGTTGCGACCTGACCATTTTTGATTAATTCATGAACTACTGATTCTGAAGCAACAAATCTTCCTTCACCATGTGATACTGGAATTAAATGAATATCTCCTGCATTAACACTGCTGAACCAAGGTGACAATGTTGATGTTATTTTTGTTCTTACCATACAAGAAACGTGACGTCCTATTTTATTATAAGTTAATGTTGGACAATTTTCATCAATATCTCTAATTTCACCAAAAGGTACAAGTCCTAACTTTATGAGTGCTTGGAATCCATTGCATATACCAAGCATTAAACCATCCCTGTTTTTAAGTAAATCATTGACAGCTTCCTTAACTCTTTCATTTCTAAATACTGCAGCAATAAATTTACCTGAACCATCTGGCTCATCTCCAGCACTGAAACCGCCTGGAAGCATTACAATTTGTGAGGACTTAATTCCTTTAACCATTGCTTCTACAGATTCTTCAATATCCTTTGAAGATAAATTTCTAAATACTAATGTTTCTACAGAACCTCCTGCTCTTTCAAAAGATTTTTTAGAGTCATATTCACAGTTCGTTCCTGGAAATACTGTCATAAAAATTTTAGGCTTAGCTATCTTTATTACAGGAGTTTTAAGACCTCTTTTATCATAAATTACATTTTCAATACCTTTTTCTATTTTTTCAGTTTTAGTTGGGAATATCTTTTCAAGAGGCTTCTTCCATACATTTAATGCTTCATCAAGAGATATTTCAACCGAATTAATATTTATAGATTCTTTACTTTGAGTTTTTCCTATTACTTCAAAGCTTACTTCTCCAAAAGCTTCTTTTAGATCTAAACTTTCATGAGCTTCTAAAATAATTGATCCATAATCTGCTTCAAACACATTATTAGATTCATATGAAGAATCAAAAGCAAATCCAATCATATTTCCAAAAGCCATCTTACTTACAGCTTCTGCAACTCCGCCAGTTTTCACAGTACTTGCAGATATTACTTTTCCTTTTGCTATAAGTTCTGTAACTTTATCAAAGTTTCTCTTTAATAAATCAAAATCAGGTAATTCATTCTCTATTCTTTTAGCTTTTACAAGTATAACATTACTATTTACTTTCTTAAATTCTGATGATATTACATTATTTACATTAACAGTATCAACAGCAAAAGCAACTAAAGTAGGTGGTACATTCATATCCTTAAAGGTACCAGACATACTGTCCTTTCCCCCTATTGCTGGAGTGCCAAAACTTTTTTGAGCATAAAGTGCACCAATTAATGCTGAAAAAGGTTTGCCCCATCTTAAAGGCTCTAAATTTACTCTTTCAAAATATTCTTGGAAAGTTAATCTTATCTTTTTATAATCTCCGCCCA
>JAUZPN010000158.1 GCA_030705885.1 Bacillota bacterium
GTATTCATAGATTGTGTCATATCACTCCAAGATTTAGTTAAATCATTTTTTGACCATATTGATGAAATACCTTTATATTTTTCTGTAATCTTTTTTGAAAACATCAAATTAACAACAACAGACAAGGATAGTGTAATAATTGAACTTAATAAAACATTTCTTAGAGTCAATATTGTCATCATATCAAAGGTATCTCCCATTGTAGAGACCATTACATTCAAAATCCATCTGCCGCATGGGATGCCTATTAATATGCCTATAGTAGACAGCCATATATTTTGAACCAGCATAATATGCCTTATTTTACTTGATTTGAAGCCTATAACTTTAAGGGTTGCAAGCTCCCTTTCCATTTCAGTAAAGGATAAGAGACCAATATTATAAAGAACAACTACTGCTAAAATAATTGCTGCAATAATAAGAAGATATACCATAGTATTCATAGATTGTGTCATATCACTCCAAGATTTAGTTAAATCATTTTTTGACCATACTGATGAAATACCTTTATATTTTTCTGTAATCTTCTTTGAAGTAATTATGGAAGTAGGGATGAAGATCTTATCAAGGCTTTCAAAATAATTTTTTGTAACAGTTATACCTTGTACTGAAGGGGTTCTGTAAATTGCAGCTATAGTAGATTTTGTCCAGCCTTCTTCTCCATAAATATGCCATGTTATCGTGTCTCCCTTTTTTATATTAAGAAGCTGCGCCATTTTATAGCTTATTGATACACCGGTTTTAGGAAGATTAATATAATTTCTTTTTATATCAGTTGACTTCATAAGCGTTACGTTATCTGTAATAGTTATGTTTCCTGATTTTTTTATTCCATTAGCTTTAATTTCAATTTCATTTTCCATTATAGCTTGACCATTAGATTTTGCTATTGCAGAAGTGATTTCATCTTTAGATGCATTTTTTTCTATATTAAGCTTTGTTTCAAATTTATTTATGTCGTAATACTGCCATTTCATAAAATCATTTAAACAATCATTTAAACCAAAAGCACATATTAAAAGAGCAGTACAGCTTAAGACACCAATAACAGCCATTATTGAGCGAACCTTGCTTCTTGAAATATCACGTATATTCCACTGTATGTTAAAGCCAAGATTAGACCAAAACTTTGTCTTTTCAAGAAAGCTATGCTTTGCTATTTTTATAGTTTTTGGTCTTAGGGCTTCTGATGCGGTATCTTTTAAAATGTTTTTGCAAGCTAAAAATGTTACAATGGTGCATGCAATGACAGAGGCTGCAGCCATTAAATAAAATGAAGATGAAATTAAGGGTTTCCACTCAGGAAGTGTATATACAGCTGACATTGATGGGTAAAAGAGCTTTGGAAGTGTGAGAGGTCCAACAATTGTTCCAAGCAATGAGCCTGTAAGTGATAAAAAGAAACCATAAGAAATATAGTGCATAAGAATTTTTCGCTGCTTGAAGCCTAGTGCTTTTAATGTCCCTATCTGTGTACGCTGATTATTCACAATTCTTGTCATAGTTGTGAGAATTGTAAGCAGTGCAATTGCAAGAAAAGCAGCAGGGAAAATTGACCCCATTGATTTATGCTGAGCAATTTCATTTTTAAGTGTGGAATAGCTTTCATTATTATCTCTTGTTAAAAATACACTCATGTTTCCATTAAGAGCTGAATTTATGTCATTTTCAAGATTATTAAAATCCGTTCTGTCTGTTTTAATCAGCATTTGAATATAAGAAATTCCTGTGCCTTGGGGGAAAGCCTTATATGATAAATATGCATAACCGAAGTTTGAATAGTTTGGAACAAGATCACCTTCGCCTGATGCATAAACATATTCAGGACTGTAAATTGTTCCAAGGATTTTTTTTGTAATATTGATATTATTATATTTAACAGTGAGATAATCTCCTGTCTTCAGTTTATGAGCTTGTGCAAATCTATCATCAATCCATATTCCATCTTTATCTAAAGAAAAGCTTTCTCCTAATACTTTATAACATTTTGAAATTTCATTTTTTTCAATGAAATTAAGGGCTATTGAAGGATTATTCTTAAAATCTCCAACAGTATTAATAGTTAATCTTCTTTCAACATTTGTAATTCCTCTAATACTTTTTATTTTTTCTTCATCCTGCTCTGAAAAGTTATTGCCATAAATCCAAGCATCAGAAAAGTTTGTTTTTTTATAATAATCCTCAGAATTTTTTTGAAGAGCTTTCCACTCACTTCCTATTCCTGTGAATATAAGCACACCAAGAAAGGACATTAAAAAGATAGATATAAACTGCATTTTGTAATGCATGATATCTCTAAGCATTTTTCGTATAAGCATTACCAGATCACCTCACTCATCTTAAGAGGTTTTTCATTGACAATAATTTCATTAATATTTCCATTCTTTATTTTTATCACTTTGTCAGCAGCTTGTGCAACAGCAGCATTATGAGTAACTATGATTACAGTTTTATTGTTTTTGATGCACATTTCCTGAAGCAGTGAGAGAATAACAACACCTGTTTCTGAATCAAGTGCACCTGTAGGCTCATCGCATAAAAGCATAGTTGGATTTTTGCATATGGCTCTGGCAATTGATACTCTTTGTTGTTCACCTCCTGAAAGCTGAGATGGAAATTTATTAAGGTGATTTCCTAATCCTACAGATGAAAGTATTTTTGATGGATCAAGAGGATTTTTAACTATATCTTTGATTAATGCTACATTTTCAAGTGCGGTAAGAGTTGGAATCAGGTTATAAAATTGAAATACAAAGCCTACGTTTTCTGCACGATATTCTGTAAGCTTGTCATCATTAAATGATGCAATATTTTCATTGTTTATGAGGATATCTCCGCTAGTTGCAAAGTCCATACCGCCCAAGAGATTAAGAATTGTAGATTTGCCGGCACCGCTTGGACCAAGTATTACAACAAACTCACCTTCATCAATGGTAAAACTTATATCCTTTATTGCATAAACTTTTTTATCCTCTAAGTTGTAGGATTTTGAAACATTTTTAAGTGAAATAATATTTTCCATTTTGCCACCTCCTCTAAAATATGAACTAAACTTCATGTTCATTATATAACCTTTATTCCTAAAATGTCAATATAAACATGAACTAAACTTCATATTTTTGACTTTGAAATTTGCTAGTGGTATAATTTTATTAAGAGTAAGGGAAAAACTATAACTACCAGAAACCTTTGAAATTTACTAGTGGTATAAATTTAGTTGGACTAAATTTATAAACAGGATATAATAAATTAACTAATAAAAAATTGGAGTAATAACTATGGAAAAGTCAAATATTCGTGAACCTAAGCAGAAACGTTCTATTGAAAAGAAGAATAAAATAATTGAGGCAGGCTATTTACTTTTTTGTGAAAAGGGCTTCTATAATACTAATACTGTTGAAATTGCTGAAAAAGCAGGCATTTCAGTAGGAACAGTTTATAGTTATTTTGAAGATAAAAAAGCTATTTTTTTGGAAGTACTAAAATATTATTCTGAAAAGATATTGATGCCTATGTATGCAGAGTTTGAAACATTAAGCATGCCATTAGATTTGCATGAAATTATTAGTAAGATAATTGAAATATCTGTTCAAACTCATATGTTTTCGGAGGCGGCACATGAAGAAATGTTAGCAATGTCTCATTCTGATAAAGATGTAAAGAAGCTTACTCATGATTTTGAAGAACAAGTTGTATTGAAATTCGCAGAAATTTTATGTGAATTAGGTATAAATATACAAAATGTAAATGAAAAGATTCATATTATATATAATGCTGTTGAATTTTATAGTCATGAAGCTGCATTTCATAAACACAACTTTATAAATTATGATGTGATGAGAGAAGAGATTATTAAGATGATTATTAAGATGATTTCTGACCGAGGATATTAGAATAATCTCTATGATAGAATTATTGAAGTGATTTTGAATAAAGTGGAACATATTTTAAATTTTCATCTATTCTAGTGCTTTCCATTAAGGTGATTTTATCTACTAATATAGGATCATTAAGAATATTAATTTTTTCAGCAATCAGCTGGAAACTTTCATTTAGTGCTGCCTGTCTCCCTAAAGTAATATGAGGAGTAAAACTTTGTTCTTCTTTTTTTATACCAATTTTATCTAGTGATGTTTCTATAGTTAAGTTTAGTTTATCAATCAGTCTATTTGGCTTCAATCCAATCCAAATTATTGATTTGTTTCTGCGTGGGAATTGACCTAGCCTATCAAAATATAACTGAAAGCAATTCTGATTTAACGCTGTATTATCAATACATTTTTTAATTTTATCTAACAAATCTATTTTTACTTCGCCAATAAATTTTAGAGTAAGGTGGAAATTTTCTTTATGAGTAAAGTTGCCAGAACTACTGTTGCTTGAAACTATTTGCTGTATTTGATTTAAATAACTTTTTGTATTTTCCGAAAACTCTATAGCAATAAAAACCCTTTTACTAGTACCATTAAAAGAATCTTTCAATTTCAATCCCCGCTTTCAATAATGTCAGGCTTTTTTAATCCTTTAGTTTGACATAATTCTATAATTCTTTGAACACCTCGGCCCCATTATTCAATTATTCCCATTGTTTTTCTTACATCCATAAGGGTTATTCATATAATTATAAAGCAAAAATTGGAAATTATCAATATTATTAATTATGATTAATAGTTTATCACATTATTAATAAAAATTATGTTTTTTATTATTTAATTTAAATATTATAAAACAGTAAAAGATATTATTTATTATATGTAATTTTTATTTTCTCAACTCAAATTAATTGTTTTTTAAAAATAACATTGATATAATTAATGTAAATAAAATGTTAAATAAGGATTATATTTAGAGAATTAATTTGAAGTAATTTAATAAAAAAATATTTAAATAGGATATGAAGTACTTCAAATAAAACTTGTAGGTAAAAACTATTAATCGTAAAAATGATAAGGAATGATAAGTGTGGTAGGAGCAATAATTGGTGATGTAATAGGCTCGGTATTTGAATGGAAAAATGTCAAAACTACAGAATTTGAATTGTTCTCAAGAGAATCTAGGTTCACAGATGATACAGTAATGACTATTGCAGTAGCAGATGCATTGTTAAGTAAGCAGGTTTTTAGTAATTTAATAAAGAATGAATTTGAAAGCAGAATTACATATACTGCAAAATTTAAGCAGTATGGTCATAGGTATCCCCATGCAGGCTATGGTAATATGTTTAATGATTGGTTAAAGTCTGATAATCAAAAACCTTATAATAGTTATGGTAATGGATCAGCAATGAGGGTCAGTCCAATTGGATTTTGGGCTAAAACTATTGAAGAGGCTATGACAGAGGCTAAAAGAAGTGCAAGAGTTACTCATAATACTATAAAAAAATACCAGATGAAATTGTTAATGATACTTTTTTTAGATTAGATAGTGGGATGAAAATAATAATAAAGGAATTTAATGAACGATGTGGAGTTAAATATTAGTATTTATACTTTCAACAGACACATTTAGTTCCAATAAATTTGTGAATTATGGTGAGGTGAAGCTTATTTCATAAATTTATTGAAACTTTGAGATAGAGGATAGTATAATAAGTATAAAAAGGAGCTTAAAATGAAAAAAATATTAAAAAGTTTTTTTGTGTTAACTATAATAGTTTCAGCATGGTATTCTTCTGGATTTTTTGCAAGTGCAGCACCTTACTTTAACAAAGTTTTTGAATTAAAACAGCCAGATAATTCAAAAGTTCAAGTTGTGGTTTCAGGTGATGAATATTATCAGGAAATTGAAGGTTTAAATGGATATACTTTATGCAGAGATTCAAAAGGGTGGATATGTTATGCAAAATTAAATCAAGATGGAACTCAATACATATCTGATGGACAAGCCTATAAGGGTGAAAAAGATATTGTTCAAGGTGGAATAAGTAAACATATTAGAATTAGTAATGAAAGTATATCTAAAATTAGACAAGCTACGATGAAATCACTTCATCCAAATAGTACAAGCAGTATCTGTTTGGCTGGAAATACTGTAAAAGCAAGTGCTGTAACTAATCAAAATTACATAAGCTCAGCTTCAGATAGTGCTGTTAGTAAAGACCTTGTAAATGGAGTTACTATATTAATAGATTTTCCAGATCAGAAGTCTGATATATCTAAAGATGAAATAGATAATTTTTTTAATCAAACAGGATATACAGGTTTTAATAATAATGGTTCAGTTAAGGATTATTTTTATGATGTTTCGGGAGGTAAAATGATATATAGGAATATAGTGGTAGGTTTTTATACTGCTAAATATCCAAAAGCTCATTATGACAATCCAAATCTTGATGAATCAATATGCGGCAGTGAACTTGGCGAGGAAGCTTTAAAATGGCTTGTTTCAACTAATATTGATCTTTCAGCATTAAC
>JAUZPN010000159.1 GCA_030705885.1 Bacillota bacterium
ATCCAATAGAACTACTTAAAAATGCTGGTGTAGATATGACAGTGCCAAGTGCTGTTCAGGATGGGCTAAAAGTATTTGAATATTTGCTTAATGAATTTGAAACACTAAGTAGTAATTTATAATTAAATTTAAATTTAAAAAATTTTATTATTTCATTGTAAACATCATCAAAATTAGCATATTATTAAAAAGCAGCTTTTATTTTTTCAAATTATAATTTTTTTAATTAAATTTTTAATTTTTTTTACGATTTTTTTATACTGTAAAAGTTTACTCTTTTATCATGGACTTGTCATAAATTCATTTTGTGATAAAATAAAGTTGTATATAATTTTTAGATGGAGGTAAAAACTATGGAAGATAACAATAAGCAAACAAAACGAAGAAAAACAACCACAAAAGAAAAGGCAGACAATTTACTTAAACATGCAGAGGATCTAGGAAACCACGTAGTTAAAGGGGTATCTGATTTTGTAGACAAAAATATAACTCCAGAAACTATTGAAAAGGTTAAAAAAGAAGGTAAAGAATTCATAGATACAGCAAAATCTACTGCTAAAACTGCTGCTAAAAAAGCAAAGGAAGTTTCAGATCCAGTTATTGATGCAGCATCAAAAACTGTCAAAAAAGTTACTGCAGATGTTAAGAAAACTGCTACAGCAAACAAAGCCGCTATTAAACCAGAGTTATACATTCAATCTTTAGGTAATGAAATCAGTGAAGATACTTTAGTAGAAAAATTCAAAGAAATTTGGTTAAAAGACCACAACATTTCTGAAATTAAAGACTTAAAAATTTACTATAAAGTAGAAGAAGGTATTGCCTATTTTGTTGTAAATGGTGAATTAACTACTCCTATATCCTTATTTTAGAAACATTCTAACATATACTTTCCTTGGACACATTTAGTTCCACTTAATTTATAAATGATAGAAAAGAGAAGTTTCTTTTAGAAATCTAGTGGGAATTTGTGACCGAGGATAGTATAATAAAAAACCTTCAAATTTATAATTTGAAGGTTTTTTTATTATATATAATTTAAATATTTGAAGCACCGCTTCCGCTTGTAGTTTCTGTATTTTTAATTTTATCATGCAAATCCTTAACTTCCTGCTCCAAGGTGTCATAATTTTTGTTAAAATCATCTATAACAGATTTTTTAGAAGAAATTATACTTGAAATTTTAGGTTCAATATTATTATATTCATTAAAACTATTTGCAATAGTGCTATTTGATTTTAAATCAACAGCAGTATCATATCTGTAAACAGCTTGAGCTGGCAATAAGCTGTCTGAAGCAAATTTACTTAATAAATCACAATCATCTTTAGAAAAAACATAATCATATAAACCGCTTTGTTCAAGGCTGCTAAAAGTATCATATATATTGTTATATTCATTGTAATTATTAGCCCATAAACTGATAAGCTGGCTTTTAGACTGCTGATTATTTTGATTTACAGCTTCATCTGCTAGCTTGTGTAATGTTTGTAATTCACTAACCTCACTATTCAATGTACTTAATAAATCTGTATTACTTGTGAGCGTCTGTTTGGCTTCCGATTTTTGACTTAACTCTCTATATTTACTTTGATAATCAGTAATAGATTTTAGTAAAGTATTAATACTATTTTTTTTATTACTATAATCAAAAGCCTGAACATAAGACTTAAGATATGCTGATGATTCACTAAAGTTTTCTGTCTGATCACTGCTTAAAATCTGTATGCATTGTTTATATGCATCATCACTGTCCTTATTTAAAGTTTTAAGTCTGCTGTCAACCTCTTTCGGAAAGCTTCCAAAGTTATACTTTGTCTTAAAGCTTTTCGCTTGATTATAAGCTTCACTATAATAATTTGAGGCTATAAGCCTATCAATCATATTTAATTGTGCCTGAGCTTGTTTATATCTATCAAAAAATTTAAATCCAACAAAAGCACCTGTTGAAAGCACTGCTACTGTACACAAAGAAATAATAATAGGTACTGCTTTTATTTTTTTATGTTTATGCTGTGATAAGTGCAAATCATTCTTTGAAAGCATATACCCACAATTATTACAAAACTTATCATCTTGAAGAATTTCACTATTACATCTTGGACAATTCATTTTTGCCATCCTCCATTCAATAAATTAAATTTAATTACCTATGTTTTTATATTAATTCATTTTTGTGACAGTATTTTTTCAATAATATAAACATTTTGTAAACAAAAATAATTATAAAAAAACCCTACTTTTAATAGTAGAGTTATAAAAAATTATTATTTTAAAATTTCAACTACTTTGTCTGCAACTTCTGCAATTATTGGAAATCTGTATTCTTCATTTTTAGCTGCTTTTATTATTCCAAGAATAATAACTATCAAACTTACTATACCTAATGCTAATGATATTATTCCAGGTAGAAACTTTATAAATAAACCAAGTATACGAGAAAGTATGCTGACTACGATATAAATCAAACCATAAGCTATTGACTGTGCTGAATGAAATTTAAGAGTTTGATTATCTTTTTCAGTAAAATAAATTATTAGTCCTCCAACTATACTAAATAAGTATGCCACAACTGCCTTCAATGTAAGATTTTTGTCATCCATTATTTAAAACCCCCTCCTATTATTATATGTATTACTCTTTCAATATAAGATTACAATTTAACCATATACTAAAATTATTTATTTCAAGTATATCATAAATATAAATTTAAATAAACTATTTTTTATTTTTAATTAATTTATTTTTAATATTATTTTATGATATTATGCGGCATACTATTACTATTATTTATATAGAGGTGATGTTTTTTTGGATATCAACATTATTGGAGTTCCTATTTTTTATGGAGCAGATAAAAGAGGTCCTGAATTTGGTCCTGCAAAGTTAAGGGAAAAGAAAATTGTTGAAGTTATTGGCAAATATAATCATAGAGTATTTGATTTTGGAGATCTCTTTGTTCCTGAGGTTAAAGAATATAATAAATTTTTTTCTCATCCTAAAATGAAATATCTAGATCCTATAATTCAAGTTAATAACAATCTTGCTCATATTGTATACTCATCTATTATGGCAGACAGCTTTCCGCTTATAATCGGAGGCGACCATTCTATAGGTCTTGGGAGTATAGCAGGCATAAGCAGAGCAGATAATAATTTTGGAGTCGTGTGGATGGATGCACATGGAGATATAAATACTCAAGAAACCACAGAAAGCGGAAATATACATGGCATGTCTCTTGCTAAAGCTATGGGAATTGGATTTGCTGACTTGACAGATGTGTACTTTAAAGGAAGAAAAATTGCTCCTGAAAATGTTTTTATAATTGGTGCTAGAGATCTAGATCCTGGTGAATATGAATTAATTAAAGAAAAAAATTTAAATGTCTATACTTCAAAGGAGATAAATGAATTAGGAATTATGCCTGTTATAAATGATTTGCTGAAAAAAATAAAATGTAGAAACATTGATTCAATACATCTTAGCTTTGATATAGATTTTATAGATGCAAAATTTGTACCCGGTACAGGTACTGCTGTAGATAATGGTGTTAGTGTTCAAGATACTGAAACTGCTTTAAAAATGCTAGCTGATTCAAAACTGATAAAGTCTATGGACTTTGTTGAGCTAAATCCCTTACTTGATAAAAATGACATAACTTCAGACTTAGCTATAGATTTACTGTCTTGGACTTTTAAAAATATGTAATTCTATTAATAAATTAAGAGGTTTATTCTGAAAATTAGAAATTAATACTTCTTAAAAGATATAATACTTTTTGATTAAAAATTGTGAAGGATTTTCTATTACTCATAAACAGAAAATCCTTCATAAATCTAAGAATTATCTAATTCCTCTTTAACATAACTTGGAAGCATAAAAGCTCCTACATGCAAATCTGTATTATAATATCTAGTTTTAATTTTAAAATCATTCCATTTTTCAAATTTAGCATCATTTATTGGATGATATTTTTTTGATGCAAATCCAAAAAGCCAGTGTCCTGATGCATAGGTTGGCATATGAAATTGATATACCATTGCAATAGGAAAATTACTTTTAATTTTACTGTGAGCCCTTTTCATTTCTTTACAATAAGATGGATAGTATGGGCTTTCATGCTGGTTAATTAAAATTCCATCGTCACTAAGTATTCTTCTGCAATTGTTATAAAACTCATTTGTGAATAATCCTTCACCTGGACCTATTGGATCTGTTGAATCAACTAAAATTAAATCATAAGATCCTTCCTTTGAATTTTTAACAAATTGAAGTCCATCTTCAAAATGCATTTTTAACCTTTCATCATTATCAATTTTACAAGCTGTTATTGGTAAATATTTTTGACAAAGTCTCACAACCCTTTCATCAATTTCAACCATATCAACCTTTTCAACTGTTGGATACCTTAGTATTTCCCTAGAAGCTCCGCCGTCTCCTCCTCCTATAATAAGAACATTTTTAATATTAGGATTTACTGCCATTGGCACTGCTGTAATCATTTCATGATAAATAAATTCATCTTTTTCTGTAATCATTATTAAGCCATCTAAAGTAAAAAATTTTCCAAAGGTATCTGTATTAAAAAAATCAATCTGCTGAAACGGCGTTTTTTCACTGTATATATGTTCCTTAATTCTTATTGAAAATTTAGCATCCTCAGCTAGACTTTCTGAATACCACAAATCCAAAATTTCGTTCATTCGTATATCACCTCTAAATATTTATAATTATCCTAGGTCACAAAATCCCAACAAATTTCTGAAATAAGATACGTTTCACTATCATTCACAAATTAATTAGAGTTAAATGTGCCATTGGAAAACATAGTACCATAAAAAATCTCATCTGTTTCTCTTATTACCTTTTTTGAAATTTCCTCAATTTCATCATGATTAAGATCATTTTTAGTATATCCAAATAAATAGTTATCTAAATCAAACTTGCGAAGTTTACATTTAGTATGAAATATATTTTCTTGATATACATTAACATCAATCATATTATATCTGTCTTTTACAATATCAGGTATATAATCTTGTATTGAAGTTATTTCATGATCAATAAATATTTTTTTTCCTGTTATGTCTCTAGTAAATCCTCTTACTTTATAATCCATTATCATAACATCTGCATCAAAGGAATTGATTAAAAAGTCCAATGCATTAAGCGGAGAAATCATACCACAAGTAGATACATCTATGTCTGCTCTAAAAGTGCAAATTCCATCATCAGGATGATACTCAGGATATGTGTGCACTGTAATATGACTTTTATCTAAATGAGCTAAAACTGTTTCTGAAACTGGCTTTTGCATATTTGCTTCTGTTTTACAAAAGTCATGAGTTAATTGATCTTCACAAATTAAAATAGTAACACTAGCACCCTGCGGATCATAATCCTGTTTAGCAATATTTAGAATATTAGCCCCAATAATTTCAGTCAGCTTTGTAAGAATTGATGTGAGTCTATCTGCATTATACTCTTCATCAATATATTCTAAATATTCCTTTCTTTCTTCAGATGTCTTAGTATAACAAATATCATACATATTAAAAGATAATGACTTTGTAAGATTATTAAATCCATATAATTTTAGCTTTTCATTTTGTTTTATTATCAATTTTTTTCCTTTTACCTCCTAAAAAAATATTGAAGTAAGTTTAATAATACCACAAAATAATTAGTTATACCATCCTCAGCCACAAATTTCCATAATTTTTTTTAAAGCTTCTCTCTGGTATAATTCATAAACTAAGTAAAACCAAATATATTGGGAAAGCAATAAATAAAATGGACTGTTGTACCAATTTTCCTTAGTACAGCAGTCCATTTTAAAATGTAAATTATTATATATTATCCTGCAATTTCTTCATCAAACTGACTGTTATAAAGACTTGCATAAACTCCGCCTTTTTCAAGGAGTTCTTCATGATTACCCTGCTCTACAATATCACCATGCTGCATTACAAGTATTAAATCAGCATCACGGATTGTTGATAGTCTGTGGGCAATTATAAAGCTTGTTCTGTTCTTCATAAGGTTATTCATTGCTTTTTGAATTCTGATTTCTGTACGTGTATCTACAGAGCTTGTAGCTTCATCAAGTATCAATACTCTTGGATTTGCAAGTATAGCTCTTGCTATAGTTAAAAGCTGTTTCTGTCCTTGTGACACATTTGAAGCCTCTTCATTAAGTACCATATTATATCCATCTGGTAAAGTGTGTACAAAGCTGTCTACATGTGCTGCCTTAGCTGCTGCTTTTACTTCCTCATCTGTAGCATTAAGACGTCCATATCGTATATTCTCCATTATTGTACCATTATAAAGCCAAGTATCATGAAGAAAAATTCCAAAAATAGA
>JAUZPN010000016.1 GCA_030705885.1 Bacillota bacterium
TGGTATTTTAGAAATGAAAATTAATACGAAAAGCATTAAAATTGATATGAATGACAAAGGCGGAGAAGTGAATATTAAATATAAAATGAGCATTGAAGGAATTAGACCTAATCTTACTGAACTTAAAATTAAGATTAAGGTATAGTACAAAATATACAAATATTAAATATTAATAATTGATTAAACCTTGTTTGTATGGTTCATAATAAGAATATGAACTATTGTGATAAGGTTTTTTTTGTTTTTCAGATTTATAAATTTATGTGATAAGGTTTTTTTGTTTTTTAGATTTACGAATTTAAAAGAAATGGAGAATGTATATGAAAAATATTATTAAAAGTGAAATTATGTATAAAAAAATAATTAATGTACTTTGTGATATTATGAAAATTAAAAATGAAGAATTATTTAAAATATTAGAGGATAAAGAATGTAAGTATCTTTTGCTCCTTTTACTCAAAAAATATAGATGTGCAGATTCAGATGTTATGAAAAAAGATTTTGATAGATTAAATAAAAGGGTATTAAGTTATAATCTAAAAAAAGCTGAAGAAAAGTTTTTCGTTAATAGAAATTTTAGAGAGTTATATTTTGAGGTGGAAAATAGTATAGAGGAAATTAAAAAAATATAGACTTATTTTTTATAGTATGATAAAATATACGGTATGTTTAAAAAATAAAAATTCTAGTTTTGTTAAGGCATATTGTAATAATGTGCAACTTTTCATTTTATAGGTTAATTTTTATTATATTATATTTAGAATTAAATGTCAATACATTTTTTAAAATTAGGGGGTGAATACTGCTTAATTAATTTAAGCAGAAAAAATTATGAGCACAAAATACATATTTGTTACAGGCGGAGTTGTTTCATCATTAGGTAAAGGAATTACAGCTGCTTCTCTTGGAAGGCTTTTAAAAAACAGAGGCCTTAAAGTTTCAATTCAAAAGTTTGATCCATATTTAAATGTTGATCCAGGTACCATGAGTCCTTATCAGCATGGAGAGGTATTTGTTACAGATGATGGTGCGGAGACAGATTTAGATTTAGGACACTATGAGAGATTTATTGATGAAAATTTAAGTAAAAATAGTAATGTAACTACAGGTAAAGTTTATTGGTCTGTTATTTCTAAGGAAAGAAAAGGTGATTTTCTTGGAGGTACTGTTCAGGTAATCCCTCATATAACTAATGAATTAAAGGCAAGAGTTTATAGGGTCGCAAAGGAAAAAGAAACAGATGTTGTAATTACAGAGATTGGTGGAACTGTTGGAGACATTGAATCACTGCCATTTCTTGAAGCTATCAGACAGATAAAATATGAAGTTGGAAGAGAAAATGTCTGCTTTATTCATGTTACTTTAATACCATATCTTGGAAAAGCAGGAGAACTTAAGACAAAACCTACTCAACACTCTGTTAAAGAGCTGAGAAGCATTGGAATTCAGCCTGATATTATTGTATGCAGATCAGAAAAACCTTTATCTGCTGATGTAAAAAATAAAATTGGACTATTCTGTAATGTGGATGGGAATTCAGTAATTCAAAATCTTGATGCAGAAAATCTTTATGAAATTCCTTTAATGCTTCATGAAGAAGGTTTGGATGAATTAGTTTGTGAAAAGTTATCTATAAAGTGTAATAGTATTGATAATTCTGAATGGATTTCTATGGTTAATAAATTAAAAAATCTTTCTAAAAATGTTACTATTGCATTAGTTGGTAAATATGTTGAACTTCATGATGCTTATCTTTCAGTGGTTGAAGCTTTAAGCCATGGAGGTCTTTATAATGATGCAAATGTAGATATTAAGTGGGTAAATGCTTCAGAAGTGACTTTAGATAATGTAGAAAACTTACTTAATGGAGTGGATGGAGTATTAGTTCCTGGAGGCTTTGGTGATAGAGGAATTGAAGGAAAAATTGAAGCAATCAGATGGGCAAGAGAAAATAAAGTACCATTTTTAGGAATATGTCTTGGAATGCAGTGTGCAGTTATAGAATATGCAAGGAATATTTTAAACTATGAAGGAGCACATTCTTCAGAAATAAATCCAGATACAAATTATCCTGTTATTGATTTAATGCCTGAGCAGAAAGATATAGATGAAAAAGGAGGCACAATGCGTCTTGGTTTATATCCATGCAAAATGGTTAAGGATACAAATTCTTATGCAGCATATGGTGAGGAAATTATTTATGAGAGACATAGGCATAGATATGAATTTAATAATGAATATAGAAAAGCTCTTGTAGATGCAGGACTTAAAATAACTGGAACCAGCCCTGATTTAAGACTTGTGGAAATGATTGAAATAAAGGATCATCCTTGGTTTGTTGCAGTACAGTTTCATCCTGAACTTAAATCAAGACCTAATAGACCACATCCTTTATTCAGAGATTTTATAAAGGCATCATTAACAAATAAAACTGGAAAACAGGATTGTCGTGAATAATATTCATCATAAAATTTAGTAAATAGTGCAGAAGATAAATTTTCTTTCTGCACTATTTATTTGTATTTATGAAATTGATATTTTTATTTTGTCGAAATAAAGTTTAATTATTTCAAAAAAAAATTTATTTTTTGAAGGATTTTATTAATTTTTATAGAATAATTTATATATAAAAAATTATTTATGTTAAAAGCGAGGTGTATAGAAATGGTTTTCAATTCAAATGTTTGCATTGCTTTAAAAAATGATTTTGGCGGATACGATATTAAAAATATATCATTATTTGATATAAAAAAAATTGAAACTATTTTTACTAATTTTAAAATCGTTATTAACAAGAATAAGGAAGTTGTTATTACATTAAAATGTCCTATTTGTTATAACTATCACACATATAGATATAATATTAATGAATTATTTAACAGGGAAATGAATATTGGAGGGTGTGATGTTTTAGGCATGCCAGTCTTTTTTATAGGTGATTATAATAAAATTATTGAAAAAGTAAATAAATTCATTGAAGTTAATAGTAAAATGTATGCTATGTATTAAATTATATAAATTTTTATTGAAAAAAAATTTTTTATGGATTAAATCTAAATAATGGTATATAATAAATAATATATTCTATGAAGCATTTCAAATTAATTCTTATAATGTAATCAGAACTTTAATTTAATAACTGTATAAATCAAATCCTGTTAATTCATGTGGAAGTTCATCATTATCATTATATAAATTATTAGTGTGTTATAAAATAATTAAATATTTGCGGAGGTGCTAGGTTTTTGTTAGATGATTTAGAAAGCAAAACTCTTAATGAATTAAAGGAGCTTGCAGTTGAAATTGGAATTAAAAATATATATAAATATCGAAAAGCGGAGTTAATTGAACAAATCAAGAAATTATCTCCCAAGTCAGTAAAAAAAGATGGTATGATTTTAAAAGAAAAAATTGCTGAAAAGGTTGTTCCTGAAGAAAAGAAAGCTGATACAGATAAAGTGGTGATTGAAGAAAAGAAAGCTGATATAGATAAGGGAATGATTGAAGAAAAGAAATCTGATACAGGTAAAAGAGTACGTGAAGAGAAAAATACAGTAGTTCAAACAATTATACCTAAAGAAAACAAGCTTTATTCTGAAAGAAATATTTCTGAAGGAAAACAAGCTGCATCTGAAAATAACATTTCTGAAGAAAAAGTATCTCAAGAAGAAAAAGTCTCTCAAGAACAGAAAGTTTCTCAAGAACAAAAAACTCAACAAGAAGAAAAAACGCTTTTGGAAGAAAAAAGAGAGAAGCTTAAAGAGATGATTGATGAGTCTGATTCTGCTAAGGGTGTTTTAGAAATTGTTGAAAATAATAACTATGGTTTTTTAAGAGGAAATAATTATTTAACAGGTCCTAATGATATTTATGTTTCTCCTTCACAAATTAGAAGATTTAATCTTCGTACTGGAGATGAAGTACAAGGTAAGGTAAGAATTCCAAAAGAAGGGGAGAAGTTTAAGGCTCTTCTTTATGTTCAAAGTGTAAATGGAGAGAATCCTGAAAGAGCTGTAAAAAGAAGCCCATTTGAAAATCTTACTCCAGTTTTTCCATATGAGAGATTAAAACTTGAGACAAATCCAAATGATTTATCAACTAGAATAATGGATGTAATTTCACCTATTGGAAAAGGACAGAGAGGGATTATAGTTGCTCCTCCTAAAGCAGGTAAAACAACTCTTTTAAAAAATGTTGCAAATAGTATTTCTAGAAATTATCCAGAAGTTAAGTTAATTGTTGTGTTAATTGATGAAAGACCTGAAGAGGTTACAGATATGCAGAGAGGTATCAAAGGTGAAGTTATATATTCAACTTTTGATGAGGAGCCGGAACATCATACTAAGGTTGCTTCTATGGTTCTTGAAAGAGCAAAAAGAATGGTGGAACAGAGACAGGATGTAGTTATACTTCTTGATAGCCTTACTAGATTATCAAGAGCATATAATTTAACAATAACTCCAACAGGAAGAACTTTATCTGGTGGACTTGATCCAGGAGCTCTTATAATGCCTAAAAAGTTCTTTGGTGCTGCAAGAAAGATTGAAGAGGGAGGAAGCCTTACAATACTTGCTACAGCATTAATTGAAACAGGAAGCAGAATGGATGATATGATATTTGAAGAATTCAAAGGAACTGGAAATATGGAGGTTCATCTTGATAGAAAGCTTCAGGAGAGAAGAATATTTCCTGCTATTGATATTTACAAGTCAGGTACGAGAAGAGATGATTTGCTTTTGAATCCTATTGAAAGAGAAGCAGCTTATAAAATTAGAAAAGCAATGTACAGTGAAAATAATGCAGATAATGTAACTGAAAAGCTTATTAGTACAATGGCTAAAACAAAAAATAATGTGGATTTTCTAAATATTTTTAATAAAATATAAAAATATAACGATAAGATGTTTAAATCTTATCGTTAATTTTTTTACTCTTCTTTTAAGTTGAACTTCTTCATGAACTTCTCAACTCTACCGCCTACGTCAACTATCTTCTGTTTTCCAGTAAAGAATGGGTGGCATTTAGAGCATATTTCTACTTTTAGTTCTTTACTTGTTGAACCAGTTGTAAAAGTATTTCCACATGCACACTTAACTACAGCGTCATGGTAGTATTCAGGATGTATGCCTTCTCTCATTTTTTTCACCTCTTTTAAATCTCGTGTTATCCACGTATATAACTATTCGATTATAGCATAAATAATAAAATATAGTCAAGGACTCAAAATGAAAAACTTTCATTTATAAATTTAATGGAACTTTGTGATTGAGGATAGTATAAATATGCAAGGAAAGTATAAATAAATATTTATAAAAAAATAAAAAAAACTTTCTTATTCTAATTAACTTTGATACAATGAAGTTGAATAATCAAAATTTTCATTAATAGTGGATTGAGGGTGTAATAATGGCTAAGAGAAAATCAGTTGGAGGACAGGCAGTAATTGAAGGCGTAATGATGAGAGGCAGTAAGGGTGTTGCTACTGCAGTTAGAAAACCTGATGGAGAAATTGTAATTGATAGAAAAGATATAATACCATACTCTAAAAGATATAAAATTTTAGGGATACCTATTATAAGGGGGTTTGTTTCACTTATTGAATCAATGATAATTGGAATTCAAACATTAAATTATTCTGCTTCTTTCTTTGAAGAGGATGTAAAAGAGGATGATAAACCATCAGCTTTTGAAAAAGTTTTTACAGGTATTTTTAAAGATAAAAGTGATGATGCAATGATGTTTATAACATTTATTGTTTCTATGGTTTGCGCATTTGGAATCTTCTTTATGCTTCCTAATTTTGCAGCAAATTTATTTAAGAAAGTTAGTTTATTTAATAATAATATTCTTCTTAATATTATTGAAGGAGTTTTAAGAGTAGCAATTTTAATTTTGTATATGTTTTTGGTTGGAAAGCTTAAAGATATAAAGAGAGTATATCAGTATCATGGCGCAGAGCATAAGACAATCTTTTGTTATGAAAATGAAAAAGAGCTTACTGCAGAAAATGCAAGTAAATTTGTAAGGTTTCATCCTAGATGCGGAACAAATTTCTTATTTTTAGTCATGCTTGTTAGTATTATATTATTTTCATTTACTAAATGGGGATCATTGTGGGAAAGATTGTTATCTAGATTAATATTACTTCCTTTAATTTCTGGAGTTACCTATGAATTAATTAAGTGGCTTGGCAATAGTGAAAGCAAGATTTCTAAAGCAATAGCCTTTCCTGGACTTATGCTTCAAAAATTAACTACCTGCGAGCCGGATTTGAGTCAATTAGAGGTAGCTATTGCAGCATTAAAGGCTGCTGAGGGTATTGATGATGAAGCTAAGAATCAAAATCAGGAATAATAGTATAATATGATAAGAAAGGTATAATATATGGATATTTTATGGAAAGGATTGGTGAACCCTAAATGACTATTCAAGAATTGCTTAACAAGGGTTACGAAATATTAAAATCTGAGAATATTGAAAGTTATCTTTTAGATTGCCAACTTTTACTTGGTTATGTTTTAAATATTGATAAATTGTCAATAATATTAAATAAGAGGAATCAGGTAAGTGAAGAAAACGAAAATGAGTATCTTAAACTAGTTCAATTAAGAAAAAATAAAATGCCTGTCAAATATATTCTAAAAGAATGTGAATTTATGAACAGTACATTTTATATTGAAAAAGGGGTTCTTATTCCAAGACCAGATACTGAAATTTTAGTTGAAGAAATGACTAGACAGATAAAAAAGTATATGGATGGTGCAGAAGATATTCATAAAATTTGTAAAAACTATACACTTTGTGATGTATGCTGTGGAAGTGGTATTATAGGAATTTCTTTAGCTCAGATTTTTAAAAATATTACAGCCTATTGTTATGATATTGATGATACAGCTGAAAAGGTAACTAATATAAATATAAATAGATTTAATTTGGAGGAAAGAGTTAAATTTTGTCATAGTGATTTGCTCGAACATCCGATAAATTCATCATTAATATTTGATTTTATTGTATCAAATCCGCCATATATAAGAAAAAACGAAATTCCTGCTTTAATGGAGGATGTTAAGAACTATGAACCATATATTGCATTATGTGGTGGTGAGGATGGCCTCGATTTTTATAGAAAAATAACAAGTCAAAGTCATAAAGTGTTGAAATTAGGTGGAATTTTATGCTTTGAAATAGGGTATGACCAAGGAAAGGAAACGACTGAAATCTTGAAAAATAGTGATTTTAGAGATGTTAAGATTTTTAAAGACTTGGCAGGGAATGATAGAGTTGTTTTAGGAATTAAATAAGTTTTATTGCAAATAAGTGATAAAATATGATATAATAACTTGCTAGGGATTTAATCATGAAGAATTCAAATACATGGAGTGATAGAAATAATGTTGATGCTAGATAGACTTAATTTTATAGAGAATAAGTACGAAGAATTATCCATAAAGATCAGTGATCCTTCTGTAATGGCAGATCAAAGAGAATGGCAGAAGCTTTGTAAGGAGCATGCAGATTTAGAGATTGTTGTACTTAAATTCAGAGAGTATTCAAAAGCTAATGAAGAAATTGATGCTGCGAAGGAAATGCTTCAAGAAGAAAGTGACAAAGATCTTAGAGATATGGTTCAGGAAGAAATTAGAGAACTCACTGAAAAGATTGAAACTTTAGAGAGTGAAATTCAAATATTGATGCTTCCAAAAGACCCTAATGATGAAAAGAATGTTTTTATTGAAATCAGAGGCGGTGCTGGCGGAGATGAAGCAGCATTGTTTGCAGCAGATCTTTTTAGAATGTACACTAGATATGCTGAACGTAACAGATGGAGAGTTGAAGTTATGAGTGCCAATGAAACTGATATTGGCGGATTTAAGGAAATTGTGTTCATGGTAAAGGGTGACAGCGTATTTAGTAAATTAAAATATGAGAGTGGAGTTCATAGAGTCCAAAGAGTACCGGATACAGAGGCAAGTGGAAGAATACATACATCTACTGCTACAGTTGCTGTGCTTCCAGAGGTTGAGGATGTAGATGTAGTTATTAATCCAAATGATATTAGAATCGATGTTTTCAGGGCTTCAGGACATGGAGGACAGTGCGTAAATACTACAGACTCAGCAGTTAGAATTACTCATATTCCAACAGGACTTGTAGTTTCATGTCAGGATGAAAAGTCTCAGCTTAAGAATAAAGAAAAAGGAATGAAGGTTTTGATGGCAAGGCTTTATGAAAGAGCAGAAGCTGAAAGGCATGCAGGTATTGCAGAGGATAGAAAAAGCCAAGTTGGAACTGGAGATAGAAGTGAAAGAATAAGAACATATAATTTTCCACAGGGAAGGGTTTCAGATCATAGAATAGGACTTACTTTATATAGATTAGATTCTTTTTTAGATGGAGATATTGATGAAATGATTAATGCACTTATTACAGTGGATCAAGCAGAAAAAATGAAAATGCTTGGACAAAGTGAAATTGCATAAAGTATAGAGGTGTTAAGATGGATATAGATAAAGCCATAAAGAAACAAAACAAGGTTTGCAGCAATTTTGTTATTTCTATGGGCTTTATTTTTTTTGCATTGCCTATAGTTATGGTTATTTTAAAAAAGGCATATTTGTTATATTTATTTTATTTAGGTGCTATAGAAATATTAATATTATTTTCTGTATATAATGCTGTAAATAATATTTATCTTAAATATGAAAATAAGGGTTATAAAATTAAAGTGAAAAACGGACTTTTATTTGGTGATTTAAATATTTATCCTGAAAAAATTGCAATGGTACATACGCAAAATAAAGGCAATGATATGAGTATATTACTTATTATGTCCTCTAAGCTGAGAAACAGTAATGTTAAGCCTGTAAGTGAAGGAGTCCTTCTTAGTAAAGGAGTTTTATCTGATTATACTAAATATAAAAAAAGTCATACAGGCGAAGGGTACTTTTATTATGTTATTGATAAGGGCGGTTATGAAAAATATAAGCTTTTACAAGACATTTATAAGTGGTGTGTTCAAGCAGCATTTACAGATGAATCAATTGAAAGAATTAAGGAGATTAAAAATGGAGACTGAGGTAGCTATATTAAATGAGGAGGATATAAATAGTATTTGTGAAAGTAACAGTCATGAAACTGCAAAAGCTATTAAATATATAGTAAGAGCAGGTGAAGTTATAAGGGATGGAGGACTAGTAGCCTTTCCCACAGAAACAGTTTATGGACTTGGTGCTAATGCATTGGATTCTGATGCAGTTAAGAAAATATTTGAAGCAAAGGGCAGACCGCAGGATAATCCTCTTATTGTTCATGTAGCAGATTTTGATATTCTGCCTTTCGTAAAGAATATACCAGAAATTGGTGAAAAACTAATGAAGAGTTTTTGGCCTGGACCATTAACTTTGATATTTGAAAAATCAGATATTATTCCTAATACCACAAGTGCAGGTTTGCCTAGCGTTGGTATCAGAATGCCATCCAATGTCATTGCAAGAGAAATTATTAAAGCTGCCATGGTTCCAATAGCAGCACCTTCCGCCAATATTTCAGGCAGACCAAGTCCGACAGATGTAGAACGATGTATTGAGGATTTAGATGGCAAAATTGATTTTATTCTTGGGGGCAGTGAGTGCGAAGTTGGTTTAGAATCAACAATTGTAGATTGTACTGTAGACCCGCCATGTGTTTTAAGACCTGGAGGAATTACACTCGAGATGCTTAAAGAGATTGACAGCAGAATATACATTGATCCTATGATAATGAAAAAACCAAATAAAGATTTTAAACCTAAAGCACCAGGAATGAAGTATAGGCATTATGCGCCTAAAGCACCATTAAAAATTATTGAGGGCAATTTAGAGAAAACTATTGAAAAAATTAATGAAATGGTGCAAAATTATAAAGATGAAGACAAAATTGTTGGAATAATGTGTACTGATGAGACGATGAACAGCTATATTATTCCAAATACATCAAAATTAGAACAAAATAATCCTATTATTATTTCTTTAGGATCTAGAAAAAGAATTAAAATGATAGGACGCAATTTATTTGAAGTATTAAGAAAATTTGATGATTTGAATGTAGATATTATTATAAGTGAAGCTTTTGATGAAAAAGAAATGGGTATAGCAATAATGAATAGGCTTAATAAATCTGCAGGATTTGATATATTAGTTGTGTGAAAGGAAGTTTTATATGGAAATCTTGTTTGTTTGCACAGGTAATACCTGTAGAAGTCCTATGGCAGAAGTTATTTTTAATAGACTATGTGATATTGAAAATACTTTTTCAATATCTGCTGGTTTATCTATTGTACCTAATAGTAAAATATCAAAAAATGCAGCTTTAGTGATTGAAGAAAATTTGGGAATAGATATAAGCACCAGAGAGGCAGTTCAGCTTTCTGAAAAAATAGCAGCTGAAGCAGATATAATTTTAACTATGACAGACTATATAAGGGATGCTTTGATTCATTATTTTAGAGGCAGAAATTATAAGATATATTCTTTAAATGAATATTTAAACATTAAAGGAGATATAATTGACCCATATGAAGGAGACAAATACATCTATAACAGCACTTTTAATATGCTGAAGAATAGGATAGAAATGATTATTGAAAAATTAAGATAAGTGAACTTTTCTTATGTACATTTAGTTCCACTTAATTTATAAATGATAGCGGAGAGAAGCTTCTTTTAGAAATCTATTGGAACTTTGTGACCGAGGATAGTATAAAATACAACATATTTAAGGAGGAGTTTAAATGAATATTGCAATTGGCAGTGATCATGCAGGTTTTAGACTCAAAAATGAAATAATAAAACATATTGAAGAAAAAGGAATAGAATTTAAGGATTATGGAACTTATAATGAAGATTCTTGTGATTATCCAGACTTTGCAGAAAAAGTAGCTTCAAAGGTAGCATCAAAAGAATTTCAATTTGGAATTTTGGTTTGTGGTACAGGTGTAGGAATAGGAATAGCTGCAAATAAAGTTAAAGGTATAAGAGCAGTAACCTGTAGTGATACATTTAGTGCTCATGCAAGCAGACAGCATAATGATGCTAATATTCTGTGTCTTGGACAGAGAGTAATTGGCATTGGACTTGCCTTTGATATTGTAGATGCTTTTTTAAGTGCTGAATTTGAAGGCGGAAGACATACATTAAGGATTAATAAAATTACTGAAATAGAAAATAAAAACTAAAGAAAATAAATATTACCGTTTAGAAAATACAGGAGGGTTTTTAATGAGTAAAGTAACACAGATATCACATCCATTAATATTACATAAATTATCAATAATAAGAGATAAAAATACAGGTTCAAAGGATTTCAGAGATTTGGTAGAGGAAGTTGCAATGCTGATGGCATATGAGGTAACAAGAGATATAAATCTTGAGGAAGTTGAAATTGAAACACCTATATGTACAACAAAGTGTAAGATGCTTTCAGGTAAGAAATTAGCAATTGTACCTATATTAAGAGCAGGACTTGGTATGGTTGGCGGTATGCTTAAGCTTATACCTGCTGCAAAGGTAGGGCATATAGGCTTATATAGAGATGAAAAAACATTAAAGCCTGTTGAATATTTTTGTAAGCTTCCTCAAGATATAGGAGAAAGGGAAGTTATAGTTACAGATCCTATGTTAGCTACAGGAGGTTCCTCTAGTGATGCAATTACTTTATTAAAGAAAAGAGGAGCTAAAAGTATAAGATTAATGTGCCTTATTGCTGCACCAGAAGGTATAGAAGCAGTGAGACAATCACATCCTGATGTAGATATTTATGTTGCCTCTATTGATGAAAAATTAAATGAAAATGGATACATAGTTCCAGGCCTTGGTGATGCTGGCGATAGATTATTTGGAACAAAATAAGATATATTTTTATAATAATTTAGTCAGGAGTGGATAAATTTGGAGAGAAGAGATAAAAATAATTATTATCTTGATATTGCTGAGACAATTTTAGAAAGAGGAACTTGTTTAAGAAGAAATTATGCGGCAATAATAGTAAAGAATGATGAAATTATTTCAACAGGTTATTCAGGTGCACCACGAGGAAGAAAAAATTGCAGCGATTTAGGATTTTGCAAAAGGGATGAGTTAAATGTCCCTAGAGGTACTAGATATGAAATCTGCAGGTCTGTTCATGCAGAGCAGAATGCAATAATATCTGCAAGAAGGCAGGATATGTTAAGTGCATCTATGTATCTTGTCGGCAGAGAACAAAAAACTGGCGAATATATTCAAAATGCTTCTGCTTGTTCACTTTGTAAAAGATTTATTATAAATTCGGGTATTGAAAAAGTAATTGTCAGAGATACAAAAGATAACTATAGAATTATTGATGTAAATGAATGGATTGAAAATGATGATTCATTAGAAGGAAATGGCGGGTATTAAATTTCAAAAGATAAAAATATATTCATAGGAAGGGTACATATGAGTAATTTATATATTATAATGGTGGTTTCAGCAGGAATTTCATTTTTAATTACACCACTAATTAGAAAATTTGCAATTAATGTTAATGCAGTTGATGTGCCTAAAGATAATAGAAGAGTTCATAATAAACCAACACCTTATCTTGGCGGTCTTGCAATTTATGTGTCATTTTTTATAACATTTTTTATTCAAGCAAAATCACTTCAAAAAAGTGATTTTGGTATTATATTAGGTGCTACAATTATTGTAATTGGCGGTGTAATTGACGATTTTATTGATATAAAGCCTTGGATTAAATTAATCTTTCAGCTTTCAGCTGCAATAATTTTAATATTATGTGGAGTCAACATTTCAATAGTTACTAATCCTTTTGATTCAATAAATATATTTTATAACATTGGGTGGATATCTTATCCGCTTACGATACTTTGGGTTGTAGGAATAACAAATGCATTAAATCTTATAGATGGACTTGATGGGCTGGCTGCAGGAGTTGCATTTATATCCTGCATAACAATCTTCGTAATTGCTTTATTAAATGGAAGATTTGAAGCTGCAATTTTATTAGCTATATTAAGTGGAGCTATTTTAGGATTTCTGCCATTTAATTTTAACCCAGCTTCTATTTTTATGGGTGATGCTGGTGCACAGCTTTTAGGATTTCTGCTTGCTGCTATTTCAATGCAGGGAGCTATTAAATCAGCAACGGCTTTTGCTATGGGTGTTCCTGTTTTAGCAATAGGACTGCCAATTTATGATACAATATTTGCTATTATTAGAAGAAAAATAAATGGAAAGCCTATTTCTCAAGGAGATAAAGGGCATCTTCATCATAGATTGTTAGAAATGGGACTGAGTCAAAAACAAGCTGTTATTGTAATGTATACTATTAGTGCTGTCTTAGGAATTATTTCAATAATTGCTATGGAAATAAGTACAGTAAGATCATATTTTCTTTTAACGGGTGTTCTCATAATTATAGTATTAGCAGCATGGAAGTTTGGACTTTTTAAATTAAAGGATAGTTAAATGGTTAATAAAAGGAGGTGAAATTCCAGTGGTTGGTATGTATAAGTACATAAATATAATTCGCTGGAAAATGCTGTGGAAAAAATAAAAATCATTACAGTTTTTGGAACTAGACCTGAGGCTGTGAAAATGGCACCACTAGTAAAGCAACTAGAGAAAAGGGAAGAGATCGTTTCTAAGGTGTGTGTTACTGCTCAGCATAGAGAAATGCTGGATCAAGTATTAGATCTATTCAGTATTAAACCTGACTTCGATCTTGATATAATGAAAGAAAAGCAGAGTTTAACTGGAATTACAACTAGAGTGTTACAAGGTTTGGATGAATTATTTACAGAGGAAAACCCTGATATTGTATTAGTACATGGAGATACAACGACAACTTTTGCTGCATCGCTTGCTGCATTTTATAAGCAAATTAAAGTTGGTCATGTTGAGGCTGGATTAAGAACATTTGATAAATATTTTCCGTTTCCTGAAGAGATGAACAGAAAGCTTACAGGTGCTATAGCTGATATGCATTTTGCACCTACAACAAGATCTAAGGAAAATCTACTTAGGGAAGGTGTTAATGAAAGTCAGATATCTATTACAGGAAATACTGTAATAGATGCTATGAAGTATACAGTAAATGATGACTATAAATTTAGTACTGGATTATTAAATGAGATAGACTTTAATAAAAAGGTTATTATGGTTACTGCTCATAGAAGAGAGAATTGGGGAGAAGGTATAGAAAATATTTGTAAAGCATTAAGAATAATTGCAGAAAATAACGAAGATGTTGAAATAATATATTTGGTTCATTTAAATCCGATTGTTAAAGATGTAGCAGAAAAATATCTGCTAGATGTACCAAGAGTGCATCTATTACCTCCTCTAGATACAAGAGAAACACATAATCTTATGAATAAGTGCTATATGGTAATGACAGATTCAGGAGGACTTCAAGAAGAGGCACCGCATCTAGGTAAACCTGTACTTGTACTTAGAGATGTAACTGAAAGGCCAGAAGCTGTAGATGCAGGAACTGTAAAGCTAGTTGGAATTGATATTGAAAATATTATAAATGAAACTAATGAGATTCTTTATAATGAAGAAGTATACAATACAATGAGCAAAGCAATGAATCCTTATGGAGATGGAAAAGCTTCTATAAGAATTGCAAATGCAATATTATACAATTTTGGATTTATAAATAAAAAGGGAGAAGAATTCATATAAAGTTTGTGTTTTTTTTAACAAAATATATTGATAAAAGTTTAGAAAATGGGTATAATTAATTTAGACATAAAAACGTTGTTAAAGTGTTACTTGAATTTATATATTTAAATTATTTATTTAGGAGGTTTTTATTAATGGGAGAAGTTGTTATTGTAAGTGCAGTTAGAACTGCAGTTGGTTCATTTGGAGGGGCATTCAAGAATGTACCTGCTGTAGACTTAGGTGCTAAGGTTATAAAAGAAGCAATAAATAGAGCAGGAATTAAACCTGAACTTATTGATGAAGTTTTTCTAGGAAATGTATTACAAGCAGGATTAGGCCAAAATCCAGCAAGACAGGCAGTTATTAAAGCAGGACTTCCAGTTGAAGTTCCAGCGCTAACAATTAATAAAGTTTGTGGTTCAGGTCTTCGTGCAATTAGTTTAGCAAGTCAGACTATACTTGCTGGTGATTCAGATGTAGTTATTGCCGGCGGTTTTGAAAATATGTCAAGAGCTCCATACGTTCTTAATGATGCAAGATGGGGTCAAAGAATGGGAAATGGCGCACTTGTTGATGAAATGATTACTGATGGATTATGGGATGCATTTAATCAATATCATATGGGAATAACAGCTGAAAATATTGCTGAAAAATGGGGAATAACAAGAGAAATGCAGGATGAATTCTCTGCAGCATCTCAAAACAAAGCAGAAAAAGCAATAAAAGAAGGAAGATTTAAAGATGAAATAGTTCCAATAGAAATACCACAAAGAAAAGGAGATCCAATAGTAGTAGATACTGATGAATTTCCTAGATTTGGAACTACTGCAGAAAAGCTTGCAAAGTTAAAACCAGCATTTAAGAAGGATGGAACAGTTACTGCTGGTAATGCTTCAGGTATTAATGATGGAGCTGCTGCTGTTGTTTTAATGAGTGCTGAAAAAGCAGCTGAGCTTGGAATAAAGCCGATTGCTAAAATAGTATCTTATGGTTCAAAGGGATTAGATCCTTCAATAATGGGTTATGGACCATTTGGTGCAACTAAAAAAGCTTTAGAAAAAGCAAATTTAACAGTAGAAGATTTAGATTTAATTGAAGCAAATGAAGCTTTTGCAGCTCAAAGTTTAGCTGTTGCTAAGGATTTAAATTTTGATATGAGCAAGGTAAATGTTAATGGAGGAGCTGTAGCTTTAGGTCATCCAATTGGAGCTTCAGGTGCTAGAATATTAGTTTCTCTTATTTATGAAATGGAAAAGAGAGATGCTAAAAAAGGTTTAGCAACATTATGTATTGGCGGTGGAATGGGAACTGCTATAATCATTGAAAGAGTTTAATAGAGGCAAATTTTATATAAACATATAAGTAATATCTGATATCTGAAAGTTATATTACTATAAATATAAAAAATAAGATCTAACATAAAAAGTTAGGTCTTATTTTTTTATGTTTTTTTTTCACACTTTTCAAGATATTTTATATATTAGTATTATATTAAATGTATAAAAGTCAGTATTATTGTCTATAATCATAAAGAAATTTAAGATTTATAGGGGATGAGTTTATTTATTATGAAAAGATTTTTTAGGATTACAATTATATTTATGTTTTTTATTGTAATAATGTATTCAAATTCATATTCTTCAAAAGCAAATGATAATATAAGCAGGTGTACTACTAGTAACCTAAAAAACAAATGCTGTGATGAATCAGTATATGAGAGTGATTTATTTAATGATATGATTAATTGTTCAGAAGGAAATGTTGTTGAGTATGGATTAAAAACTAGTTTTGATACAAAAAATGATGGCGAAGAAATCAGTAAATTTATTTTGAATGAGTTAAATGAAAAATTTGATATTCAGGAGTTAAAAAGCAGCAGCTTATATTCAGTAGAATTTAAAAATGATGATATAAATGGTTACATAGAAAGTACACGAGAAGGAAATTATAATAAAGTCACAATAAATATAATAAAAAAAGATACAAACAATGACTTGACACAGCTTAGAAGCAGTATGAATACAATTTTAGGTAAAAAACAAATTCACAGTAAGTACTTTGAGTATATAAAGGCAAAAGTGAATAATAATGATTTATCTGATGTTAATAATAAAGTAATTAATTTATTAAAAATAAAAAAAATGAAAAATATACAAACAGTTATGATCAATAATGGATTTAGCACTACATTATATACACAAAAACTTCAAAATAAAATATATGCAGGGGGCTTATGTGATCTTAACTTTGCTTTGTGTAAATATACATCAGGGAATTATATAATTATTGGAACACCAATAATTACTGAGACATACTAAGTCACAATATCAGGTATACTTTCCTCATCACATTTAATTCCAATTAATTTGTGAATGATAGTGAGGAGAATCTTCTTTTAGAAATTTATTAAAACTTTGTGACCAAGGATATTATAGAGGTAGAAATGTACATATTAAAGCAATATGAAATGGGGGATATAATGGATAAATTAGTGGTTAAAGGTGGATGCAAATTAAAAGGTGAGGTTAATATAAGTTCTGCAAAAAATTCGGTATTGCCAATAATTGCAGCAAGTATTTTAAGTGATAGTAAATGTATTATTGATAATGCACCAATGCTAGAGGATGTTTTTGTTATTAGTGATGTATTAAGTTCTATAGGAACTAAAATTAATATTGATAAAGATAATGAAAAAATAATAATAGATTCAAGTGATGTGATTGATAAAGAACCTGACAGTGAGTTAGTAAGAAAAATGAGAGCATCTTTTCTTATTATGGGCTCAATGCTGGCAAAATTTGGACGATTCAAAATTTCTTTACCAGGAGGATGCAATATAGGAACTAGACCAATTGATTTACATTTAAAAGGGTTAACATGTTTAGGTGCTGAAATAAATGTAGCTCATGGTATTGTTGAGGCAAAAGCTACAAAACTTGTAGGAGGCAAAATATATCTAGATTTTCCATCAGTAGGTGCTACAGAAAATATATTAATTGCTGCATCGTTAGCAGATGGAGAAACAATAATTGAAAATGCCGCTGCTGAACCAGAAATAGCGGATTTAGCAAATTTTTTAAAGAAGATGGGAGCAGAAATTGAAGGAGAAGGTACAGGAACAATAAAAATTGTTGGTGTAAAATCATTAAAAGGTATAACATATAAGCCGATTTTTGATAGAATAGAGGCTGGAACTTTTATGATTGCTGCAGCTATTACAAAAAGTAAAATTAAAATTAATGGTATTAATGAAGAGCATTTAAAGCCTGTATTTGCTAAATTAACAGAAATGGGAGTAATAATGGAAGTAGATAATAATGGAATAACCATTGATGGAAATGCAGAATTAAGACCAGTTGATATTAAAACAATGCCATACCCAGGTTTTCCGACAGACATGCAAGCTCAAATGATGAGTCTGTTAAGCTGTATTAAAGGAACCAGCATGATAACTGAAACTGTTTTTGAAAATAGATTTATGCATGTTTCTGAACTTAAAAGGATGGGCGCAGAAATTAAAATTGATGGAAGAAATGCAGTAATTAAAGGAGTAGAAAGGCTTACTGGTGCAGATGTTAAAGCTACAGATTTAAGAGCAGGTGCTGCTTTAATTCTTGCCGGCCTGGCTGCCGATGGAGTAACAACTATTAGTGATTTATATCATATTGATAGAGGATATGTTTGTATTGAAAAGAAATTTAAAAAGCTATCAGCTGATATTGAACGAATAAAAGAATAATTTATATAGTAACGGATAATGTAATCTCAATCTTCCAACTATATCTAATATACGAAAGTCCTATAGTACTAAATAAAGTATTTATAGTTTTAGAATTTTTCTAAGAGTAAAATGTAGGACATTTTTTGTTATATTTCTAAAAAACTATAATATATTAAAAGTATATAGTTTGATTTATACTATATTTACTAACAAAGTATATTAAATAGTTGGTAGGAGAGAACAAAGTGAAAAATGTACGTTTTAATTTTCAGTTTAGAAGTATAAAATTTTTAATATTTATAGTGATTTTTGGAACATTAATTTTTTCAATTACAGCTGTAATGCCAAGCTGTAATAATACTGCAAATAATAATATAAGTAACACGAATAAATTTAATATGGCGGATGACAGCATAATACATAATAGTAATGCTGAATCTGAACCATCAGTAAGTGTCTTCAGAGTAAAAGAAAATAAAAAAGAAGATATAGAATTAGAGGAGTATGTAAGAGGGGTAGTTGCAACAGAAATGCCAATTGAATACAATGTTGAAGCATTAAAAGCACAAGCAGTAGCATCAAGAACTTATGCAGTAGCTCATATGGAGTGTTTTGGAGGCGTAAAAAGTTCAAAAGCAAAGGGAGCAAATGTTACAGATAATACAGACTGTCAAGTATATAATGATAAAGAAGATATATTAAAAATGTGGACAGCGAAGGAATCAAATGAAAATTGGAGCAAACTTAATAAGGCAGTAAGTGAAACACAAGGAGAAATATTAACATATAATAATGATTTAGTATTAGAACCCTTGTTTTTTTCAATTAGTACAGGAAAAACAGACAGCTGTAAGGATATATTTAATAGTGAAGTACCATATTTACAAAGTATTATTAGTGAAGGGGAAGCTTCAGAACCAAATTATAAAAAAATTAAAAAAGTATCTGTTAAAGGATTTGTAGATACAATAAATGATGCATATCCTAAAGCTAAATTGACATATAAAAGTGCAAGTAATGTATCAATAAATGGAGATAAAACGTCAGGAGGAACAGTAAAGCAAGTAAAAATAGGCAATTGTTATATATCAGGTGTTGAATTTCGTTCTTTGTTTAGTTTAAGATCTGCAGATTTCAGTATAAATTTTCCAGATAAAAACAATGTAAATATTACAACAGTTGGATACGGACATAATGTTGGAATGAGTCAATGGGGATCAAATGTTATGGCAAAATCAAATAAAAATTATATTGAAATTCTAACCCATTATTATAAAGGCGTAAAAATCAAAAAACTTAGTGACTTAAAAAAATATTAAATCTTTATCAAAAAACTTCTTTTAATTAAGAAGTTTTTTTATTTGAAAAAATTGTCGATAAAAAATTAAAAAAAATTTTTAAAAATATGTATTATTTCCTACATACTGGACAAACTGAAAAAAGGAGGTGTTCATATGGACAAAAATAAATCCAATTCAATTTTAAATTTTTTCAAAAAGGAGGGCTTCTACGTTCTACTATTTGTATGCTTATGTATAGTTGCAGTTGCAGCTGTTATATCTACTAATAATACAAAAGCTAAACATAATACAGTCAGCAGTGCAAATGTTACACCAGCAGCAGTAGGAAGTGCAAGTACGCAGGAAGCTCAAAAACTACCTACAATTCAACCAGATAATGCACTACAGGTAAAGAGTAATGTTAATGAAGGAAGTACTGTAAATAAAACAGCATCTTCAGGAACACAAACAACAGCAGTATCAAAAACAATTGATACTAATTTTACAAAACCTGTAGATGGAACATTAGTAAGATCATTTTCATTGGATCCTGTTTACTGGGATTCAACATCTTCTTTTAGAGCTAATCTAGGTGAAGATATAAAATGTGATTTGGGAAAGGCTGTAGTTTCAGTTTTAGATGGAACTGTACAGGAAATAAATGCCAATACGCCTGATGGTGTTCAGGTAATTATTTCACACCAAAATGGAATTAAAACAGTTTACTCAAATTTAGATTCTAATGTTTTTGTTAAAAAAGATCAGGTAGTAAAAAAGGGAGACCAAATTGGAAAAGTTGGAAAAACCACTGTAAGGGCTGCATATGAAAAGTATGGAACACATTTGCACTTTCAGGTCCTAAATGGTAAAGATTATGTAGATCCAGCTAAATACGTAAAGTATTAATACTTTGTTTGGACACATTTAGTTTCACTTAATTTATAAATGATGGCAGAGAAAAGCTTCTTTTAGAAATTTAGTGAAACTTTGTGACTGAACATAGTAAAGCAAAATTCTAGTCATTTCTCGAATTTAAATTCGAGAAATGGTTAATAATACAATAAAAAATTCAATTTAAATGAAATATGTAATTGTTTTACCATTAAGAAAAGTAATTTAAATATGTAATAAATCATATTTATATAATATAAGAGTTGAGGAGGTTACCATTTTGAAAGATTACATTGAGGAAAGGGTCCTTGAAGTAGCTAACTATATTATTGATTCAAAAGCAACAATAAGAAAAACAGCTAAAATATTTGGAGTTAGTAAAAGCACAATACACAAGGATATGACAGAAAGACTGCCCAAAATAAATCCTCAAATTGCTCAGGAAGCAAAAATAATATTAGAAATAAATAAAGCAGAAAGACATATTAGAGGTGGAAAAGCAACAAAATTAAAATATAAAAGTATTGAAGGGTAGGTGCATTCCTATTCGGAAATTTAAATTATATTTTATTAATAATATTATAATAAAACAGGCTTACATAAAATAAAATATATTTTGTGTAAGCCTGTTTTTTATTGAGAAATAAGATGATAAGAATGTATAATTCCATGGCAGATTACTTTTGATAAACTCATTATTAAATCAAGACGTATGTTTCTATTAGTAAATAATTCATTTATATCACTTGAATCTACTATACCTATTATTGACAAATCACCAACATTAGGAAGGTTCTTACCAACACCTTTTCCAGGATGAATTGGATAATCACGAGCTTGAATTTCACCAATACTTGATGAATCACCAAGACAAGCATCTATACCTATAATATTGGAATTTGGATGTTTTTTCTTAATTTCTATTAATTTCTTATCTATATTTAAAGCATGTATTGGTTCAGATATAGTGCCATAAACTGGTTGAGGGAAAAAGCTTTCTTGTAAAGATGTGCCTATTAAAGGACCAAGGCAGTCACCTATACATCTATCGGTTCCAATACAAATGAAAACGGTATCTGCATTAACATAGTCCTTTAGAAAGTATGCAATTTTATAGTAGGCTAAGGGATTCTTATAATAGGCAGTCACTTTGCTCATTAATGTACCTCCAAATTAATATTATAAAATTATTTAATTTTTGAATAAAATTTGAAAATAAAGGCATAATTTTAAAATGATAAAGTAATACATAGATACTAATATGTAGAAAACAATTTTTATAATATATAAGTATGCAAAAGGAGAGTTTTTATGAACAAAAAAAGATGGAGTGTAATGGTAATTTTACTTACAATTATAACTGTAGTTATTTTATTAGCATTAAAAAATATAGACTATGATATAGGGATAAAAAGCAATAAAGCTGAGGTAAAATCAAATGTAATCCAAAATAGTAATAAAGAAAGTAATTTATCTAAAAAGGATAATCAATCAAGTAATAAAATGAGTAATAATAAAATAGGTTTACAAGGTAATGCTAGTAAAACAAACAATAACAAAATAGATTCAAAAGGTAATACTGGTAAAACAAACAATAACAAAATAGATTCACAAAGTAATAATAGCAAAGTAAATAATAATAAAACAAATGTTGATTTGCAAAAAAAGGCCATAAGTAATGTAAGTGATCAAAAAAATAATAAAGTAAATAGTAGTGCTGCGATTGAATCTTATAGTAAAGATAATAATATAGCTGCAGATAAAAATTCTGATATGTCTGATAATTTTAATAATAATTTAAATAGTTCAGAAAATAATGATACTGTAGATGACAATAATGAAAAGGCAGTTTCTGTATTTAAAGTAGATGCAGATAAAATACAAGATGAATTAACTTTATCAGATAAAGAAAAAATTCTTAGAATTGCTAGCAAATTGTCACCAGTTGACTATGTAAAAGTAAAAAGTTATCTTGAATCAAATAATTCAGAAAATGGTATTATAGAAACAATGAAACTTTTGAAAAAAAGACTTACAGACAGTGATTATAAAAAAATACGAGAAATTGCAGGCAAGTTTTTGAACATGGATGTAATAGATAGTAAAATATAAAACGTTTTTATGCTTAATTCAAAGAAAGGTATATTAAATAAAAGCAATTTGAATTTGATTTAACATAGAGGCTTTTTTTGACGGTTGTAATTGTTTTGAATACAATATATAATATTTTTTGTCACGATGATTGTGACGAGCTGAGATGGGCGCATAGCTCAGCTGGGAGAGCATCTGCCTTACAAGCAGAGGGTCACAGGTTCGAGCCCTGTTGTGCCCATATAATTAGCTGGCATAGCTCAGCAGGTAGAGCAACTGACTTGTAATCAGTAGGTCGTGAGTTCGATTCTTACTGCCAGCACCATAAACGGAGAAGTTCCCGAGTGGCCAAAGGGGGCAGACTGTAAATCTGTTACTTCGGTTTCGATGGTTCGAATCCATCCTTCTCCATTATTAAATGTTTTAATATTAAAAAATGAATGTATACTTTCCTCATTTACATTTGGTTATAATTAATTTGTGAATGAGGATAGTATAATATGATTTATAATTACTCTTATCAAGAGTGGTGGAGGGAAAAAAGGCCCAATGAAACCCGGCAACCAGTGCATTTGCACAAAGGTGCCAATTCCTGCAAAGTTTGCAAGATGAGAGAAGCAAGGTAATCGCCTCTTCTCATGAAGAGGTTTTTTTATTTTTATTTTGAAAGGAGAAAAGATTCAAATGAGAAAATTATTTACATCAGAATCAGTTACAGAAGGACATCCAGATAAAATGTGTGACCAAATATCAGATGCAGTTTTAGATGCCATAATTAAAGAAGATCCAGAGGCAAGAGTTGCTTGCGAAACTACAACATGCACTGGCATGGTTACACTTATGGGAGAAATATCAACTAATTGTTATGTTGACATACCAAAAGTAGTTAGAAAGACAATTGAAGAAATAGGGTATACAAATGCTGAGTATGGTTTTGATTACAAAACATGTGCTGTACTTTTATCAATTGATGAACAGTCTGCAGATATAGCTATGGGAGTAAATGAAGCATTAGAGTCTAAAAAAGGACAGATGGACAGAATAGATGCTATTGGTGCTGGTGATCAAGGAATGATGTTTGGTTTTGCATCTAATGAAACTTCAGAGTTTATGCCTTTACCTATTTCTTTAGCTCATAAGCTTGCAAGAAGATTAGCAGAGGTTAGAAAAAATGGTAGTTTGAATTATTTAAGACCTGATGGTAAAACTCAAGTTACTGTTGAATATGAAGATGACAAGCCAGTTAGAATTGATACCATTGTTATTTCTACTCAGCATAGCCCTGAAGCATCTCATCAGCAAATAGAAGAAGATTTAATAGAAAATGTAATTAAGTATGTAGTTCCAAAAAATTTACTAGATAGTGAGACAAAGTATCTTATAAATCCAACTGGAAGATTTGTTATTGGAGGACCTCAGGGTGATTCAGGACTTACAGGAAGAAAAATAATAGTTGATACTTATGGAGGATATGGAAGGCATGGAGGCGGTGCTTTTTCAGGAAAAGATCCAACAAAAGTTGATAGATCTGGTGCTTATGCTGCAAGATGGGTTGCAAAAAATTTAGTTGCTGCAGGTGTTTCAGACAAAATTGAAATTGAAATAGCTTATGCTATTGGAGTTGCAAAACCAGTATCAATTACAGTTGATACTTTTGGAACAGGAAAGATTTCTGATGATAAGATTGTTGATATTATAAATAATGTGTTTGACTTAAGACCAGCTGCAATAATTAAGTCTTTAGACTTAAGAAGACCAATTTTTAAACAAACTGCTGCTTATGGTCACTTTGGAAGGACGGATATAGATTTATCTTGGGAAAAGCTTGATAAAGTTGACGAAATAAAAAAGTATTTATAATTGCTTGATAAATAAAATAAACCAAAAATGACAGTTAAAAGCTGTCATTTTTGGTTTATTTTAATAAAAAATGGTTATAATAAATTAATAGAGAACAACAATACTTTGAAAAAGATAATATATTTATTGTTGAGAAAATTATAATATTGGAGTATTCTATAATTAGTATATTTATTAGTTGTTTTGAGTTGTTAGGAGAGGTAGTTTATGCCTGAGATACAAGGTGTTGTTCTAGATATTATATTTCAAAATGAAGAAAATGGATATGTAGTAGCTCGTTTAGAACATAAGCATGAGGAAGTTACCATTGTTGGATGTATACCATATATTATAGAAGGACAGAATTTAAAGCTTACAGGTGATTGGGTTAACCATCCTAATTTTGGTGTTCAGTTTAAAGTTGAAAGCTGTGAAGAAATTGTGCCTAAAACTTTAGTTGGAATTGAAAAATATTTATCTTCAGGAGTGATTTCAGGAATTGGTCCTGTTACTGCAAAAAAAATAATTGAAAAATTTGGTGAAGAAACATTAGATATATTAGATTATCATATTGAAAGACTCAGCGAGATAGAAGGCATTGGACAAAAAAAGATTGAGCTTATATATGAATCTTATTCAAAGCAGAGAGAAGTTAAGAATATAATGGTATTTCTTCAGACATATGGAGTTACACCAAATCAGTGTGTTAAAATTTATAAAAGATTTGGAAATGATTCAATAAAGGTTGTTAAAGAAAATCCATATATATTAACTGATGAAATTGCAGGCATAGGTTTTAAAACTGCCGATAAAATTGCTAGAAGTTTAGGGGTAGAATCAGATTCAGTATATAGAATACAAAGTGGTATAAAGTTTATTATAAATGAGTTTTGCAACTTAGGAAATACTTATATGCCTATGGATAAGTTAATTGAAGAAGGCAAAAAAGTACTATTAGTTGATATAGAGAATATAGAAAAGAGTGTGTACGATTGTGCATTAGAAGGAAAAATAAAAATAGAAACTATAGAAGATAAATATTGTGTTTTCACTATGCCGTATTATTATTCGGAATTAGGAGTTACCAAAAAAATTTTGACTTTGGCTAATAATAAATATGACAGCATAAAAATAAATATTGATGAAGAGATTAAAAAATTTGAAGAAGAAAATGATTTTAAATTTGCACCATCTCAAATTGATGCTATTAAAGGTTCTTTAGAAAATGGTGTAGAAATAATAACAGGTGGTCCGGGTACAGGAAAAACTACTATAATTAATTGTATAACTCATATTTTTGAAAAAGCTCATTTGAATGTTTTGATGGGTGCACCGACAGGAAGAGCTGCAAAACGAATGAGTGAAGCTACTGGAAGAGAATCAAAAACTATTCATAGGTTATTAGAAATAGGTTTTAGTGATGAAGATAATAGAGAATTTTTAAGAGATGAAGAGACACCGCTTGAATGTGATGTTGTTATTATAGATGAAGCATCAATGATTGATATTATTTTGGCTAACAGTTTATTAAAGGCAATAAGTTTAGGAACTAGGCTTATTATAGTGGGGGATGTGGATCAGCTTCCTTCTGTAGGCCCTGGGAATGTGCTTAGAGATTTGATCGAAAGTGACTGTGTAAAAGTTGTTAGACTTAAAGAAATATTTAGACAGGCTCAAGAAAGCATGATAGTTGTAAATGCTCATATGATTAATGGTGGAGAGATGCCGATTCTTAATGCAAAGGATAAAGATTTTTTCTTTATTAAAAATGATAATCCTGATGAAATATTAAATACTATAATTGGACTTATATATACCAGGCTTCCTAAGTTTAATAATAATTGGAATAGTATAAAACATATTCAGATATTATCACCAGTTAGAAAAGGCTCTTTAGGCATTATGAATTTAAATAAAAAACTTCAAAATATCTTAAACCCTGATGATAAGGAAAAAAAAGAAAAAGAATTTCGAGATATTGTTTTCAGAGTTGGAGATAAAGTCATGCAGGTGAAAAATAATTATAGTTTAAAATGGGTGCGAGTGAAAGGAGAGGGTGAAAAGGAAGGAAAAGGAGTCTTTAATGGTGATGTGGGATATGTAGAGGATATAGAAGAAGAAACAAAAAATTTAGTTGTAGTTTTTGACGATGAAAGAAAAGTGGTATACGAGAATTTATATCTTGATGAATTAGACTTAGCATATGCTGTAACTATACATAAAAGTCAAGGCAGTGAATTTCCTGTTGTGATTATACCATGTTTTATGGGGCCGCCTCTGCTTATGAATAGAAACTTGTTGTATACAGCAATTACAAGAGCAAAGCAGTTAGTTGTACTAGTAGGTTCAGTTAAAGCTCTTCATTTTATGATCGGTAATAATAAAAGCTTTGATAGATATTCAGCACTTAAATGGAGAATATCTCAAATTGTAAAAGATGAGAGGTCGTAATAAAATGTCTACATTTAAAATTACAAACAATATGGGAGATAAAGTAAATTTCAGTAAAGAGATAATAAATTGGTGTAATTGTAAAGAACAAATCTTAAATGTTATTTCTCCACCATATTCTTCTTCATTGATTTTTTTAGATGTTATAATGAAATATTTGAAAGAAGGTAAAAAAGTTTTATATATTACTGGTGAACGAGAAGATAATATTGAAATTATAGAAACAATAAAAAGAACGACTGATTTTAAAAATTATTCATATTCGAGAAATGGTGGGAGACTGATAAATTCAAATTTGCTAATAGCAAATTTAGAAATGGCAGTGAAAATTAAAGAAAAATTTGATTTGACTATTATTGATGATATAAGAAGTTTTTCTAAATATAATTCTTGTGAGATTATGGAATTTATTATAAATAGATGTAATTATGCTTATAAAACGATTTGTTATTCTGTAGAAAGCATTTTTAAAAATGCCACGGAAATTGAATTTCCAGTTAGAAAAAATGCAATGCCTATCCCTGAACCTAGAATTATTTCAACAAGGATAGATATTACAAAGGATATTCCATATGTTATTTATGAGTATATTTTATGGTCTATGGAAGCTGGCAGAAAAATAGTAATATTCACTTTTGACAAAGAAGCAATATTGGCACTGCATGAATATTTATCCAGATTTAAAAATCAATTATGTAATAATATTATTTCATATATAAAAAATGATTCTGAAAAGAAAGTTGTTTTAAATTTTGCTAAAATGAAAAAATCTATATTAATTACAAATGATTTTGATGAGCCAGATTTAAGTATACATGATGTAGATGTTATTGTATATTATGCTGATGATGAACGTTATTCCGTAAAAAATTTATTGTATTTTTGCGGGAAAGTTGGAAGAGGTGAAAAATCTAATAGAGGTGAAGTAATCTTTTTAGGAAATGTTGTTACGGATTCTATGGAGAAAGCTAAAAACATTACTAGACACTTTAATAAAGAAGCATGGGAAATGAAATTATTAGAAATATAAAATATCTTTGGGATAGTATTTTAGAAAATGTCTATCCGAAGGAAGACAAATGTCCTATTTGTAATTCATATATTGATGAAGGAGAAATGCTTTGCAGAAATTGCAGGTGTAAAATAAAATTTTGTAAAAGTAATATAAAAATAAGTAAATCAAATTATGAATTTATATGCTATAGTACAGCTTATTACTCTGATATTATTATGGAACTTGTGGTTAAGCTGAAATATAAAAGTGAATTTATATGTGGTGAAATTTTATCAATGCTGATGGCAGATTATATAAAGAGTAGAAAGATAGATTTTGATTTTATTACTTTTGTTCCTTTAAGTGATAAATCTTTTAAACTAAGAGGATATAATCAAAGTGAAGTATTAGCCAAAGAACTTAGCAAAAATACTGGGAAACCAGTATTAAAATGCTTAAAAAAAATATCTGAGACAAAGGATCAGATAGGACTAGATGAAAAAAACAGATGGTTGAATCTTTCAAAATGCTTTTGTGCAAATCTAAAAATAACAAAAAAATATATTGGAAAAGTAATTTTAATTGTTGATGATGTTATTACAACAGGAGCAACTTCATTTTATTGTGCAGAAGCATTAAAAAAAGCAGGAGCGAAAGATGTTTTTATATTGACTGCTGCAAAAAGTAAGATATAATAATATGTGTGAGTTAGGTTTGTGATTGAAAGTCGAAGCCAGTCGCAGGCGAAACGATCCACGTAAGCTAAACAAAGTTTTAGTGAGCATGGTGCGGTTTAGAGGTAAGTCCTGCCGTTTTATAAAACGAGAGGGTTAGTAGTGAGAGGATAATGCCGGGTAGCAAAAGCTCCAGCGGGCGAGTGTGGGGTCAAAGATCAGGTCAACTAACTTATAGTGCACTTATGGTGCATATTTGCAGTCTTTTTTAAGGCTGCATTATTTATTTATTTATTGCGGCTTAA
>JAUZPN010000160.1 GCA_030705885.1 Bacillota bacterium
AAAAACAAAAGTAAATGTTAACATAGAAAATAAAAAAGTTATAAAGAGAGTAAAAGATAATCTTTTTTTCATATGAAAACCTCCTTAATTGTAATACATTTTTTAAGCTGCAAGAACTGGATCAGTGAACGCTGCTTAAAATTATGTATTACATTATTAAATACTAAGAAAAAAATAAGGGCAAAAGCCCTTAAATTATGCAGAATGTAGGATAGACTCGATAAAGGCTATTCCTTTTCTTAAGCCAATAAAACCAACAAGTACAGGCATTACGACGGGAAGTAAACCAACAACCTGCTTTAACACATCATTAAGCATAGCAGAAGTAACAACAGTAGATAAGTCCATAATAACATCACCTCCTTAACTAAAAAGTTTTATTAAGAATCTGTAAATCTCACGAAAAAACAAGTAAGTTACAGATAATAAAAGCACAGCAGTGATAATATCTAACCTGTTAAGAATCTGATTTAAAACCGCAGTATCCATAACTAAGCCTTAAAAAGAGAAGATAAATCAACTTTTTTAACAAACTGAAAACGTGAAATAGTAGGTTCAGGTTTATTATTTTTACCTGGTATCATACTGTATTCGACTTCATAAATAGCAGGAAATTCAACCATTTGTTGAAGGACTAAAGGATTAAGAGTTAATTGCAAAGGTGTATGCCCTTCTTCTCCAGCTTTAAGGCTAGTATAAGCATTTATATAACTTACTTTGACCCCAGTCAATCTATCACCGCCATCAGTCTGAAAATTAAACGGCTTGGCGTGACCTAAAATAAGTACCTTTTCCATAATAATACCTCCTAAATTTATTTTTTAATAACAATATAATAATAACACGAATTTTTTTACACGTCAAGAAATTCACGAAAATAATTACACGTATAAAAATACATGAAAAAGATATACTAATTAATAAAATTAGATGATATAATAAAAATAAAAAGGAATGGAAAAAGATGGTGCATAATAACGTAAAAGAAAAAAGATTACAAAAAGGATACACACAGGAACAACTAGCACAAATATTAAATATAAGTAATCGAACAATGCAACATATTGAAGCAGGGACGCATAATACAAACATAGAAATAGTATTAAAATTAAAAAAAGTCCTCAACATAGAAAAAATTGAAGACTTATTTTATATAGATAATTGAATAATGAAAAAAAATATGATATGATTTATTTAGATTTACCGTTATTATTTTGAGTTGGGGATTGCTTTTCTAACAAAGCTTTAATAGACCTCAACTTTTTTTCTTTTTTCCTATTATAATCATCATCAATTCTAGTAACCTCACCGCCCAATCCAATCAAATCATAACAATTTGAATTATCATTTATAGCGTTTAGTAAGCAGCTTAAGTCATCATCAAAATTTATTTCCTCATATTTTGTATTACCCATGTATAAATTTAATGTCGCCATGTCAGCAAAACACTTATTAATTAACTTAGATAAATCAAGCTTTTTACTATATTCCCTAATAAGTTTTTTATCTATCAATTTATCTATTTTCAAATGTCGCAACCGAAACCACCAGTCAAGATAAATTGACTTATCTCTATCATTATTAGAAATATTTTTAGGTAAATTATTTTCGATATTTTCATAGTTATCTTTTTTAAAACAAATAGTATTTGATGTAAGATAATCTAAAAAAATATTTCTATTGTCTAATATTTGATAAAGTCTACAAGTAAAGTCATTACAATCATTTCTTATATATAAATTATCAATAAGCTTATCACAAGACCTATAAAACTTTCGCATAGTTTGCCATTCAACATTTATTACAGATGTTGTATCAGGACATAATTTATAATACTGGATAAAGTCCCGAGCTTTATCATATGTGAATGATGGAGCATTAAGAAGTATATTAATTTCTTCTTTTATTTTTATATTACTTCCAAATTCAAGATAAAATTTTAATTTTCCAACATCAACAGAATTAAAAGATTTTGCTTTGTATGCGTACTCATAACAGTACTTATCGTAGTAAGAAATTAAATTATTTTTATACCAAACTTCAAAAAAATACCCTTTGTAATTCATTTCTATTACTTCTTTTACTTTATTGTAACACCTCCAAAAAATATTGTTACTGGACCTATTACCAAAGCTTACATAATCTTTAACGATTTTATTTTTATATTTTCTAAAGACATCCATTCCAATACCAAGCGAAGTACAGCAGTTTACAGCTAATATTTTGTCATTCAAATACTCTTCTGTATTCTGTATATAATTTGTATGATAACACCAATCAATACGATTTTCTTGAAGATGGTCAATTTCAATTTTATACATATCTAATACTTCCTTAAGCATTTGAAAAGACCAGTCAACCATCTGCAAATCGCCATTTAACCATAAACCAGTTGAACGAAGTTGGATAACTATTCTAGGCGTATTAACGTTTGGAACAGCTCCAGCAACAAAAATATCAAACATGTTAGGAATGCTTAAGCACAAGTTATAAAACTTAAAAACACGACGATTTAAGACCAAATCATTATAAAAGTTAACACTATCAATACTTTTTTCAGTAATTCTATCTTTCAAAGACTGTAAAAAACTTATAAAACCACATATTTCAGCAGGAACATCATTTTTTGTAGTAGTATCATCTTTTAAAAATACAGCATAGTAAATATTATCTACATGATGTAAGAATTTTTTATCAGTAATACCAAAATAATAGTTTAAATCTTTATTTTGTAATTGTAAATCTTTATAAATTTTAGTAGTACAAAAAGATTTTTTAATCATATTAACACCTCCTTAAAAATTTCTTCAAAAAGTCGGCTACACCCCCCCTTGCCGACTTTTTTTTAAGAGAATGAATATAGAAATAGCAACAGTTACAGCCTAAAAAGTAGTAGATTTACGAGTGACGTATTACAAGACTGTCCCAAGACAATTATACACGAAAAAAAATACGTATTCAAGATATAAAATTATTTCATTTTTTACACCTCCAAACTTTAAAAGCTATAGAATTATTTCTTTTAACAGCCGTAAAGCTTAAAATCAAACTATATACAAAATAGTTAGTAAATCAGATTAATGTTTTTATATAAAAGCCGTAACACTCTGGATTAAACCATATAAGCAGTAACTACAAAGTCAAGATAATGTTTTTATATAAAAGCCATAACACTTGAAATTAAACTATATACGCAGTAACTACAAAGTCAGATTAATTATTTTTTTGTAATACATTTTTACAACCTTCAGAATAAATTATTTAAAATTCAAATAAGTATATTCTGGCTTAATCAATGATTTTACATCTTGCAAAGAAACAAAAGGCAAATTAGAACTTGGAAAAGAAATATCACCAAGCTCCAAAAGAATATTTCTTATAAAATAGATTATAGTATTATCAATATCTTCATTTTTAGTCCACCACTTAGCAAAATTACCCTCATACAAATGTAAAAAACCAATCAAAAACTTAGCTTGATCAAAATTCAAAGTAAATTTATCATTATTAGATAAATCAATTTCAGCATTGTCGGACACTTTTTTATTTCTGTCCGACAGTAAACTTTCAAGTTTTTCAGTAAAATTCTTACCATCCTGTTGCATAACAAAATCATATAAATTATCATTAATTCTAGCAGAAACCTTAACAGACATATAAAAAACCTCCTTTTAAAAATTAATAAATCAATTTCGATACTGTCGGACACTTTTTTATTTTTGTCCGACATTTTTTCACCTCCAAACCTTTAAAAGATATTTAATTATTTCTTTTATTTTTTAATTGCTTTAATAGTACTATATGTCATTTTTACTATCCGTTACGGGACACGCCCGAATTACTTTTTTTAGTACTAGAAGGGATTTAGTAGTATTAACCTAAATACCGCCAGCAAGTGCCTCCAAGTTAGACACAGAACTGCGGTACATTACGGCTAAATTGTACCTTAGTCGATTAAAGCTTACTTTTAATGTACGCCTTTTAGTTCCTACGGAACTGTTTAACGAACTACGTCCTTATTCTTAACCGTACTATTATTAACCTCAATAGTACCTTTATTAATTACATTCTGGCAATAAAGAGTTATAGACATCCTTATTATTTCAGTCTGTGTCTGACCAGTTAGCTCACTAGTAACCTTAAGCAGATCACGCATATTAGGGGTTAACGTTACAGTAGTTTTATTGTTACTATTATTCATATATAAACCTCCTACGCGGTTTAAGGATTACCGCAAACCTTTTATATTATAAATTTTCTAACTTACTTCTATCAGATTCATCAACCTCACCGAATTTTTTAGTAAAAATCATGACATTTTGATTATCTAAATTATTAAGTACTTCCTGCAGCTCTATATCTTCCCAATGCATTTTACCTTTCCTGCTGCCACTATTAAAATCTTTTCTAATGTTAAACATCTGTGATAAATCAACCATTTCAATTATTCTTGCTTTAATCTTTTTTACTACTGATACTGTTGCTTCTGTTGCTTCTGTTGCTGGTACTTCTAATTCATTTAATCTTTCTAATAATTCATGATTTCTTGCTATAGTACGATTAAGAGAATAAATAGAATCTTCAAAATATTCTTTTTCCAAATCACTTTTAGCTAGTTTAAGCTGATTTCTCCAATAAGAAACTAATTCTACACATTCCACAAGTTCATTATTAATTTTTTCAACTAATTCTTTGTTATTCATTTTAATTACCACCTTTTTTTATTTATTTGATTTGAACTACCTTATGTATACATTATATACCTAATAGGTATAGATGTCAATACCTTTTAGGTATATTTTTTAAATATTTTTTAAATTATTTATAAAAATGTAATACATTTTTTAAGCTACAGGAACTAGATCAGTAAATGCAGCTTAAAATTATGTATTACATTAAATTTACTTTTTCACTGAAATATTAACAGGAACATTCAAATCCAAAACACTTCTTTCTTGAAAACCTGCCTTTTGAAGGTTGTCGATACATTTCCAAGTATCGTAACTATTACGCAAATACGGAAAATGTACATAATGGTAAAATCCAAGACGTTTCCATTCCTTAACATTACCCTCACTATCTAAAATTGGACGTTTACGAAATACAAAAGTGAAACAACCAAAGAGCGTAAAACATTTCCTAACTTCCGTACACTGGGAACGAATTGCCTTCGCAAGCAAATAAAAATTTTGTGCAGTACCTAAAATAATTCGCCTATTTTTTCTATTCTGCGTAATAGTTTGAAGCATTTCAGGAGGAAAATTTCTACTCTCATTGCTAGAAAACCAGTTTTGCAATTCATCAAGTACAGCAATAACACCATAAATACCATTCTTATAATTAACAAGACCTTTCCAGTGATTTAATTCCATATTTTCATGCTTATAAGCCAAGTTAGTTAAAACCTTACACTTTTTATATTGTTGTTGCATCTGCATAACATAATGAATCATAGAACTAGTTTTACCGTTTCCTTGACTACCTTCAAAAACAATTAAACCTTGTGGACGAAAAAAATCCTTTGGTCTTGAAATCAAATCTCTAGTATATTGTTTAGGTACCAAAACTAAAAGTTCAAATAACAAAGAATATTTTTTAAGCTTAACAGGATTATCAAATTTTTTAAAATAATTTTTAGACTTTTTAATATAAAGTCCATAAAGCAGAACAAAAGAAAAAAAATAAATAACGAAAAACAAAATAATAAGAACAGGATACTTTAAAAAATTAAACCAGAAAACAAATGAATTTAAAATCTTAGACATAAATAAACCTCCATATAAAAACATTAAAAATTTACATTATTTAATTTAAGCTTTCCGCGTACAACGCGGAAAGCCTTCTAAATTAAACAAAAGGTAAAATTTGCTTAATAGTTTTAATAATTGAAACGGTTATTTTATAACCATTCAAAGATGCACTAAAAAGCAAAATAGGAACGAAATATTGAAGCGGAATAAACCAAGAAACCGCATTTATAAAAGAAATAATATGAGAAACAATAGAACTATCTATAATAAAATCAAGAGCTTTAAAAGGAACAAATAATAAATTTACAAAGCCAAAAATACCATTAAAAAGATTTTCAATAATCACAAATTACACCTTCCCATTAATATCTCTTATGTCGTAGACAGTTTCAGCAACATTATAACCGTTAATAATACTACTAAGATTCTTCCATGTCTTCCATATATACATACCATATACCATGCAAATAATAATAACATCTATAGCAGATTTATAAGGAACAAACCAAGAAAAATCA
>JAUZPN010000161.1 GCA_030705885.1 Bacillota bacterium
TAAAAATTTACTTTTTTTCTTTCTCATTATTATAAACCTCCATATTAATTATTTTTTGAGAAAAATTATTAAGGTTAGTACTAATTGAATTTGTAATACTTAAATCTGGTGCCTTTATACAAGTTGCTTGTACTTTTGAATTTGCTGCAAAGTTTAACTGGTTTGAGAAAACTATTATTAGTGCTACACATGCTGCAGCTGCAACTTTAAAAGTATAAAATCCAAACTGAAAACTGCTTTGCTTTCTGTTTCTTATCTTATTCTGTATTTCCTCTTCAAACCCTAAAGGAGTTTCTGCTAATTCATTATCATCAAAACTGTCAGCAAGAACACTTGCACATCTTTCGCAATTAGCAATATGTTCCGATACCAAAATTAAGCTTTCATCATCTAAATATCCTTTTTTAAAAGCTTCTAATGCATCTTCAGTTAAATGTCCTTCTTTATCAAATAATGTACTTATCATACAGACTCCTCCTTCCATAATTCCTTCAGTAATTTTTTTGCTCTATAAAGCTGTGTCTGCAGTGTTTTTAAACTTTGTCCCGTATTCTTTGCCATATGTGACAGTTTAACATCATTACAAAAATAATTCACTGCTACAGTTTTGTAAGGATCTTTTAATTTGTTGCATAAGCTGTGTATTCTTTCGTCATTGCATTTTTTCACTATTGTATCTTCTGGTAAATCTGCAGTATCTTCTAAAGTTTCATAATCTTCATCTTCCAAATTAATTGTTGTTCTTGCCTTACTTTTAATATAGTCTCTGCATTTATTTGCAGCAATGGTAGTAAGCCAAGCTTTAATATTCTGACCATCAAATTTTTCAAAATTCTCATATGCAGATAAAAATGTTTGCTGTGCCAAATCCTCTGCATCAAAATAATTTTTTGTAAAAGACAGACAAATAGTGATAATTAAACGTTCATATTGTTTTATGCAATTTATAAATTGTTCATTTTCAATAACTATCACCATCCCCTTTTTGTCCTTACATTTAATAAAACGATTTAAAAACAAAAAACACTTCAATATTTATTTTATTTTATTAAAAATATATATTCATAACTTTTACACATAAATAAACTAATGATTATAAATAAAATTTTACCACAAAAAATAATATAAAAAACCGCATGAACACTAAATTTTATGGTGTAATTAAAAAGTTCACCATAAAAAAGTGCTGTCATGCGGCAAAATTAAAAATTTCATACTTAAGACTTGTGATTTTAAGATGCAAAACTTAAGTTACATACCTAATTTTTATTATATGTTTTCAATTCCTACAACATCATATCCTGCATCTTCAATTGCTGCTTTTATACTTTCATCTGACGAATCTCCAACTTCAGCATCTGCAAATTTTCCATCAAGGCTGACATCAATATTTACAGCTCCTAAATCCTCTAATGCTTCCTTAACATGATTAACACAATGTCCACAACTCATTCCTTCAATTAATATCTTCTTTTTCATTTTAGCTATCTGGTTATGAAAATCATAATAAAACATAACCAATCCTCCTTTAATATTTTTCTGATTTTTTATAATTTTTTTTAAAATATATTTTATTAAATCTGTTATAAATATTTATATTACTTCTAAATTTATTTTAAAGGTTTAAATCCTTTAAGTCTTAATGCATTAGTAAGTACTGATACTGAACTAAAGCTCATGGCAAGTGCTCCTATCATTGGATTTAAAAGAGGTCCGCCAAATATATACCAAATTCCCATGGCTACAGGAATACCTAAAGTATTATATCCAAATGCCCAAAACAAATTCTGTTTTATATTTCTGATAGTTTTTTTGCTAAGTTCAATGGCTGTTGGTACATCCATCAAATCACTTTTCATGAGAACAATATCTGCAGATTCCATAGCTACATCAGTACCAGAACCAATTGCTATACCTATATCTGCTTGTGCTAATGCTGGTGCATCATTAATTCCGTCTCCAACCATTGCAACCTTTTTACCTTGTGATTGCAACTTTTTAACTTCATTTGCTTTATCTTGAGGCAGAACCTCTGCAAGAACTATATCTATTCCAACTTCTTTTGCTATAGCTTCTGCAGTTCTTTTATTATCTCCAGTAATCATTGCTACTGATACTCCCATTTTATGAAGCTTTTCAATAGCTTTTCTGCTGTTATTTTTAACTGTATCAGCCACTGCTATTATTCCGCTGATTTTATTTTCTATAGATATATACATTGGTGTTTTACCTTCTGATGCAAGCTTATGTGAACTTTCTTCTAAGTTTTCTAAGGAAATCTTTCTATCTTCCATAAGCTTCTTATTGCCTAATAAAATATTCTTATCTTCTATAACAACTTCAATTCCAAAACCTGGTATAGCCTTAAAGCTTTGAACTTTCTTAAATTCTAAGCTATTTTCCTCTGCTTTCTTAACAATTGCCTCACCTAATGGATGCTCTGAGCCTTTTTCTGCAGATGATGCTATTTGAAGAAGTTCATTGTTGTTTATTTTTCCTGTTGTAATTATATCTGTAACTTTAGGCTTTCCTTCAGTAATTGTTCCTGTTTTATCAAATACTATAGTTTGTATTTTATGAGCTGTTTCTAGTGCTGTTCCGCTTTTTATCAGGACTCCATATTCAGCACCTTTACCTGTTCCAACCATTATTGCTGTAGGAGTAGCAAGACCTAATGCGCAAGGGCAGGCTATTACTAAAACTGATATAAATATTGTAAGAGCAAATACTCCTGTTTCACCAGATATATACCAAGCTATAGATGATATCAATGCTAAGCCTATAACTACAGGTACAAAATATCCAGAAATAACATCTGCCATTTTTGCTATTGGTGCTTTAGAACCCTGCGCCTGTTCAACAAGCTTAATAATATGTGCAAGTGCAGTATCCTTTCCAACCTTTGTTGCTTTAAATCTAATTAATCCATTTTTATTTATGCTGGCACCAATGACTTTATCTCCAACATTCTTTTCCACAGGTATACTCTCTCCTGTAAGCATAGATTCATCTACAGAAGTAGTTCCCTGAATTATTACTCCATCTACAGGCATTTTTTCACCTGGCTTAACTATTATTATATCACCAGGTTCTACTTCATCTATATTTATTTCTATATCTTTTCCATCTCTCTCTATAGTTGCAGTTTTAGGAGCAAGCCCCATAAGTTTTTTTATTGCTTCTGAAGTTTTTCCCTTTGTTATTGCTTCTAAATATTTTCCTAAAGTAATAAGTGTTAATATTACTCCTGCAGATTCAAAATATAAGTCATAGTCAACATTACCTGAAAGGATTTCATATACAGCAAACAAACTGTATATAAATGCTGCAGAAGTACCCATAGCTATTAATGAATCCATATTTGGGCTCTTTCTGATAAGTGACTTAAAACCTACAATAAAATATTTTCTTCCTACATATAAAATTGGAATGACTAAAATAAGTTCAATTATTGCAAATATCTTTGGATGAACCATAGGACTTATTGCTGGCGGAAGAATTATTCCAAATTTTTCGATAATCATTGGAACCATTGCAATTATCAGCAGTGGAACTCCAAAAACTGCTGAAATAAAAAATCTGTTCCACAAATCTTTGATTTCTTTCTCTTTTCTTTCTTTATCCTTATCAACAGCAATTTCTTCGTCAAAAGCTTTATAACCTGCTTTCTCAATTGCTCTTTTAATATCTGATACTCTTACCTTTGATGAATCATAGCTTATATTTAACTTTTCTGTTGCTAAGTTAACATTAGATTCTATTACACCATCTATTTTTTTTGTAACTCTCTCAATGGCTTTTGCACAAGCTGCACAAGTCATCCCTTCAATCCTCAAAGTTTTTTCTGTTGTATCTAAAAATGCTTTATAGCCTGCTTTTGCAATTGCATTTTGTATATCATCTAATAATACCTTTGAGCTATCAAAAGTTATATTTAACTTTTCTGCAGCAAAATTCACATTTGCTTCACTAACTCCATCAAGCTTTTTTGAAGCTCTCTCTACAGCTTTTGCACAAGCTGCACAAGTCATACCTTCTATTTTTAAAAGCTTAGTCTCCACAAAAAGCACCTCTTCTCTTTGTTCTCCCACCCCATGTGGGGGGTGGGTAATGATTATAATATATCACTTATTTTAAAATAGTCAACAATTATTTTAAAATAAATGATTTAACTAATTGATCTTTATTAGAATTACCACTGTTGACTTTTTCAATTTTCCAGCCTGTTCCTTCAAGTTTATTAATATCTAAGCCTGCCTTTGTAAGCTTCTCTGCTGGGATAACAAATTTTAAAGTTTCGTCTGAATTATCAATGTTTTCTGGCCATTCTACTTCATAGCTATTGCCTAAATTAAGAACATATATATTCTCATCTTTATTGTATTTTACTAAAGATAAATCCTGCTTTAAAAGTCTCCTAAAAGCATCCTCTGAACCGCTCGAAAATTCTTTTTTGTCGCTAACATTGTATGGGTGAACTATTCTATTGCTTAACTTGACAGCATCCTCTGTAGCTGCTGGCTTAAATACAAAATCTTTTTCATCAAGTTTTTTTACATCAAGCCCTGCTTTTATTAATGGATCTGCCTCTATTACCATAGCAAAGTCAATTTTATTTGCTGAAGTATCTTTAGTCCATTCAAATTTATTGTCGCCAGAAAGCTTGAGTCCCCAATGCTGTAATGTTTTATGAAAGCCTTTATTATTAGGATATGTTTTTACAATTTTATTAAATGAAGTTAATGCACCATTTGCTTCATTATTTCCTGTAGATGTCCTGCTACATCCTGCTCCTGTTAATGCAATTGCAGATAATATTAAAATTGAAATAATCTTTTTTGTATTTTTCATTAATAACAACTCCTCTATTTTATTCTTCTTATATAATAAAAAATAGTTATGTAGTTATTATGAAGATTATACCCTTATGGAAAGCATACTGTAAATATTGTTCCTTTGTTTTCCTCACTATCAACTTCTATTGAAGCCAAGTGCAAATCTAAAATTTTTTTTGCAATAGTCAATCCAATTCCATTTCCAGAGATCATCTGTCTGCTTTTATCTCCTCTATAAAGTCTTTCAAATATATATGGTAAGTCTTCTTTTTTAATTCCAATTCCATCATCACGTATTTCTATCATTACTTTATCATCTCTTTGCTTTAAATTCACCCAAACATTTCCATTTTGCTTACTAAACTTTATAGAATTTGATATTAAATTAATAAATACCTGCTTTAACTTATCTATATCCCCCAATATTGTAAATTCATTTTCCTCAGCTTTAAAATAAATATTTATATTTTTCTCTTTTGCAAGTGTATAAAAGTCCTCACAAACTTGAGATAATAATTCTTTTAAAGATACACTTACCATATTTAATTTTACTTCTTCAGTATCAAATTGCTTTAAAGAATTTAAATTATTTAATAGCTTTCCAAATCTTATTACTTCTTCATCTAAACTATTTAATCTATCAATTGTAACAGGCAGAATGCCATCAATCATAGCTTCTAAATTATTCTGAAGTATATTAAGAGGAGTCCTTATTTCATGTGAAATATCTGATATAAGCCTCTTCCTAAGTAAATCCTGACCTTTAAGCTTTTCGCCTAACATATTAATGCTTTTAATCAAACTATTTATCTCTATAATATTACTTTTAATATTTGAACGAACTTCAAGATCACCTTTTGAAAGCTGAGCAGATATATCGGAAACCTCTTTTATTGGTCTCGAAAATTGTTTAGATATAACTAGACTTATACCTGTCACGATTAATACTGTTAAAATTGTGCTGACTGCAATACCTTTATTTATTGAATTTTTAAAATTGATGTCCTGCTCTGATAAAAGTACTGCATAATATTGTCCAACAATAACATATCCAACAGTTTTTCCGTCCAAATTTATGTTAAAAGTTTTCGTAGTATAAACTCCTTTTCCTGCTTCCCCCATCATAGTATGTGTATAAGAGTTATTATTGATATCTTTTGGATTCATTCCCCAAACCATATTTTTATTTTCATCGAGAAGTGTTAAACAGTAATTACTCATATAAGCTTCATGTATTAATTCATCGCCAGAATTTGAAGACCATTTCCCATTCTTTTTATAAATATCTGTAAAATATTGAACTATTCGTTCATTTCTCTGCTTTTGAACATCAGTCATATATTTATTGAAAGTAGTATTCATAGCAATATTTACAAACAATGCAGATAATGTTACCGCAACTATAGTACACACTATTAATATAA
>JAUZPN010000162.1 GCA_030705885.1 Bacillota bacterium
CATGATATCTCCCTTACTAATATATTTACATATTTATTAAGGAGCAGTGTTTTACACATGCTCCTTAATAATTTTATTCATCCTTTTTAAAAGTATATTCTTCATTCATTAATCCAAAGTAACCTAATATATAAAACACTAATGATAATAACATACCTACTACAGCTGATAAAGCCATACCTGATAATGCTACATCGCTACTTAGTTTAATAGACGCCCCGCTGACTCCTATTGAAAATGTTACAGCTGCTAGAACAAGATTATAGCTCTTATTAAAATCTACTTTGCTTTCAACTAACATTCTTATTCCTGATGTAGCAATTATACCATAAAGCAGTAATGTAACTCCTCCCATTACTGGATCAGGAATTGAACGAATTGCTGCACCAACTTTTCCAACACAAGAAAATATAATAGCAAGTATTGCTGCTCCTCTTATTACCCAAACTGAATAAACTTTAGTCAATGCCATAACTCCAATATTTTCACCATATGTAGTATTAGGAGGTGAACCAGCAAATCCAGAAATTATATTGCTTATACCATCTGCGAAAAGTGATTTATCAAGTCCAGGATCCTTAATCATATCTCTATTAGTTATATTTCCAGTTACAATTAAATGGCTCACATGCTCTGCTAATACAACTATACAAGCAGGAGCTATTATAACTATAGCCTTAAAATCAAATACAGGCAGTTGAAATTTCGGAATCTGAAGCCATGATGCATCTACAATTGGCTGATAGTGAACCATATGTAAAGCGAAAGCAGATATATATCCAACTACAACTGCAGTTAGTATTGGTATTATCTTGAAAAATCCACGAAAGATTACAGAACCAAATATACCTATAAATAATGTAAGTAATGATACAAATATAATTTTTGGATCTGAATTAGCTCCAGCACTAAGACCTGCTTGTTTTGCAGCAACTGGTGCTAATTCAAGACCAATAACAGCAACAACAGACCCCATAACAGGCGGTGGCATAAGTACATCTATCCATTTAATACCCACTGCTTTAATTATAAATGAAATAATTACAAAAAATATACCAAAGAAAATAAATCCAGATTGAGCATGAGCAAAACCAGATAATGTAATAATAGTTATACATGGTGTTATAAAAGCAAAACTAGATCCTAGATAAGCTGGTATTTTTCCTTTTGTTAGTAATATGTAAATTAAAGTTCCAACACCATTCATTAACAATGCAATCGATGGATCTACTTTTAATAGTATAGGTACAAGAATAGTTGCTCCAAACATAGCAAAAAGATGCTGGAAGCTTAAAGGAATAGTTTTCATAATAGGGAGTTTTTCATCAACATCAACAAAATTTTTCATTTTTTCCTCCTTTGAATTAATTAAAATTAATTTAAATATAGTGTAACTGTATATTATTATATAATTAGTTAATAATTAATAATACTACATTATTATAAATCACAAAGTTCCAATAAATTTTTGAAAGAAAATTTATCATTGCTATTATTTATAAATTATATTGTAACAAATTATATGTCATAATTAATAAAATATAATAATAAGAAGGTGTATGCAGTATTGTATAATTATAAAAAGGATATAGGCAATTATGGTGAAACCTTAGCTGTTAATTATTTATTAAGCTTAGGTTATAAACTTATTGAAACAAATTACAGATGCAAACTTGGTGAAATTGATATAATATGTTCAGATAAAGAATATATAGTTTTCTCAGAAGTAAAAACAAGATATTCTAATAATTTTGGCTTTCCATCAGAATCTGTGAATATAAAAAAGCAATATAAAATTTATAAAACTGCTCAATATTATATTTTAAATAAAAAGGTTTTCAATTATAATTATAGATTTGATGTAATAGAAGTTATTTTAAATTTAGATGAAGAAAAACCTATTATAAATTTACTAACAAATGCTTTTCAATTATAATTGGACTAATTATTTTGTCCAATTATATTATTTAAAAAACATCTTCTATGTATAGGACATGGTCCATATTTTTTTATTGCATCAATATGTTCTTTTGTTCCATAGCCAACATTACTCTCAAAATCATATTCTGGATAGATTTTTGCATAATTTTTCATAAGTTCATCTCTAAATACTTTAGCTATTATAGATGCACAAGCTATATTAGCACTTTTTGTATCTCCTTTTATAACAAACTCATTCTTAATATTTATATTTTTTATTGGATACCCATCTGAAAGTACTAAGCTTGGTTTTACCTTCAAAGAATTGCAAGACTGTACAAACACTTGATTATTGCACCATGCAATACCCTTTTTATCAATATCCAAATTATCTATTACAGCAATATTATAAGCAACAGCTGTTTTTTTAATAATTTCTGAAAGCTTTTTTCTAAGTTTTTCAGAAAGTTTCTTTGAATCATTTATATAAAGCAATAAATCTTGACTGTCTTTACATTCTAAGTTTAATACAACTGCTGCACCAACAATAGGACCTGCAAGTGGTCCTCTTCCTACCTCATCTACACCAGCAATATAATCATAACTGCCAAAAGATTTATCAAAGTCATATAAAGCTTTAACCCTCTCTACCTCATTATCATGATTATTCATAAAATTAATTAACTTATTTGATAAAGTATTTACATTCTTTCTTTTATCATTTTGAAGAGAAAAAATAATATTATCAATTTCTTCTTTATTAATTTTCTGATTTAAATATTTACTTTCAAAATCATTTATAACTAATTTAACCTCTTCAAATTTTTTTGATGAAAAATCTATATACTCCATAAATTCACGGCCTTTCTAAAGATATCTTGCCTAATTTTCCGCCTCTGAATTCATCTAGCAAAAGTACAGCAACTCTATTATAATCTATTTTTCCTCCAGAAATTACTGCTCCCCTTTTACGACCTATTAACTCTAAATTGACAAGGGGATCTCCATCTAATGAATCAAGTTTATATCTTTCTATTAACCTTTCTGGATATAAGTTTTGTATCTTCTCAACCAGTTTTAGTGATAAAGTTTCAATATCCATAATTTCATCTTTGATTGCTCCAGTAAATGCCAAATTTAATGCTACATCTTCATCTTCAAATTTAGGCCATAATATTCCCGGTGTGTCCATGAGCTCTATTCCTATTTTAGTTTTTATCCACTGTTTACTTTTTGTAACTCCTGGTTTATCACCTATTTTTGCAATATTATTCTTTGCCATTTTATTAATAAATGATGATTTTCCAACATTAGGAATTCCAACTACCATGGTTCTTATGACTGAATTTACAATTCCTTTAGCTTTCAATCTATCTAATTTTTCCTTAAGCATATCATTAAGAATAGGTTTAATGCTTTTAAGTCCATCACCAGTTAAGCAATTTACAGGCAGAAGCTTAACATTTTTTTGCGATTCTTTACTAATCCACACTTTTGTTATTTTATCCTCGCTTAAATCACTTTTATTTAAAAGTATAACACGAGGCTTATTATTACATATTTGTTCTATTTCCGGATTACTGCTTGATTTAACAATTCTAGCATCTCTAATCTCAATCACAGCATCCACAAGCTTTAAATTTTCAGTTATCTCTCTTCTAGTTTTTGCCATATGTCCTGGAAACCAATTTATAGCCATATTATCTAATCCTTTCAATAATTTGTGAATCTGCTTATATATAAAAAAGGGCTTTTCAGCCCCCTCTTATAATATCTCTTTAACTTTTGCAGCTTTTCCTATTCTATTTCTTAAATAGAACAACTTAGCTCTTCTTACTTTACCTCTTCTTACTACCTCAATTTTTTCAATTATTGGTGCATTTAAAGGGAAAGTTCTTTCAACACCTACTCCATAAGCTACTCTTCTTACAGTAAATGTTTCTCTAAGTCCACCATTTTGTCTCTTTAATACTGTGCCTTCAAATACCTGGATTCTTTCTCTATTACCTTCTTTAACTTTTACATGAACTTTTACAGTATCACCTACGTTAAATGGTACTAAATCCTTTCTGATTTGTTCTGCTTCTATATCTTTAATAACTTGTAACATTGTGCATTCCTCCTCTACGAAAATTTGACGTTCATGCTCTAATTAAAAAAAGAACAGAGGACCGCCCGTACTAGCACGATGATTATTTTATCATAATATTATTTATTATGCAATACAAAAAATATATTTATACTACTTATCGCTGCCTTGTTCAGTTTCTTCAGATGGTTTTGAAATAGGTAAATTATATTTTGTTCTTATTTTATTTTCTACCTCAAATAAAATTTGAGGATTTTCTTTGAGGAATTGCTTTGCATTTTCTCTTCCCTGACCAAGTTTAGCATCATTATATGCAAACCATGCACCGCTTTTTTGTATAATATTTTCCTTTACTGCAACATCAAGAACATTTCCTTCTTTAGAAATACCGCCATTATACATTATATCAAATTCAGCCTGTCTAAAAGGAGGAGCAACTTTATTCTTTACAACTTTAATTCTTGTCCTGTTTCCTATAATCTCGTCACCTTGTTTTATAGTATCTGTTTTTCTTATATCCATTCTAATTGATGCATAGAACTTTAATGCTCTTCCACCTGTTGTTGTTTCAGGATTTCCAAACATAACTCCAACCTTTTCTCTTAGTTGATTTATAAATACAATAATACATTTAGTTTTATTGATGGATCCAGCTAATTTTCTTAAAGCTTGAGACATTAACCTAGCTTGAAGTCCTACATGAGCATCACCCATCTCACCATCAATTTCTGCTTTTGGTACTAATGCTGCAACTGAGTCAACAACTATTACATCAACTGCACCAGATCTAACTAATGCATCTGCAATTTCTAATGCCTGTTCTCCTGTATCTGGCTGTGATACTATAAGGTTATCAACATCAACTCCTAAAACTTTTGAATAACTTGGATCTAAAGCATGTTCAGCATCAATAAAAGCTGCTGCTCCGCCATTTTTTTGTGCTTCAGCAACAATATGAAGAGCTACTGTGGTTTTACCTGAAGACTCAGGTCCATATATTTCTACTATTCTTCCTCTAGGAACACCACCTATTCCTAATGCTATATCTAAGTCAAGACATCCTGTTGAGATAGAATCCACATTTAAAGAACTATGTTCACCTAATTTCATTATTGAACCTTTACCAAATTGTTTTTCTATTTGAGACATTACATTCTCTATTGCTTTCAGCTTATCATTATCTACTGTTTTCATTTTTGCACCATCCTTTTTCAAACACTTGTTCTTAATTATTATATAACATATTTTTATTACGGTCAATCGAATTGATTACATTATATTAAAAAAATTCCTAAAATACAGTTTTTAGGAACTTTTCTATAATTATAACCTATAATATTATACTTTATTCAATTGAAACCTATTTTTCTAAGTTTATTACAGTTTTATTTTTAACAAAATAATCTATTCCAGAAATAATAGTGATAATAACAGCTAAATATATTAAAATAGTAGCAACAATAGTAAGATTATTCATAAAATGAGGCATTTTGCTAAAATACAAATTAAGATGAGGCATTTCTATAATAATCTGTTTTATTAACATAAATAGTATTGCTACAATCTGTGTAGCAGTCTTTATCTTACCCCACCAGCTGGCAGCTAATACAATTCCTTGATCTGCCGCTAAAGTTCTAAGTCCTGAAACAGCAAATTCCCTTGCTGTTATTATTATTGCTGCCCAAGCAGGTATACTTTTAAGCTCTACTAAAGAAATAAGTGCTGCAGTAACTAATAGCTTATCTGCTAATGGATCCATGAATTTTCCAAAATGCGTAATTTGATTTCTTTTTCGTGCAATATATCCATCTAATTTATCTGTTAATGAAGCAATTATAAAAATTAATGTTGCTATTATTATACCATAGTATGAAAATTGTAAAGTAATAAAAACTATAAATACTGGTACTAAAAATATTCTAATTATAGTGAGCTTATTTGCAAGATTCATGATATTCAACTCCTATTAAATCATATTCTTCTGCTTCAGTAATTGTTACCTTAGTAAAATCACCAATTTTTAAATTTTCATTACTTTTTACAAATATTTCACCATCTATTTCAGGAGACATTTCAAAACTTCTTCCACACCAAACTCCATCGTCATACCCTTCAACTAAAACATCATATGTTCTTCCTATTTTAAGTTGATTTTTTTCTTTTGAAATTTTCATTTGAAGCATCATCAGTTCCTTTTCTCTTTTTTCTTTAACTTCTTCATCTATTTGATTCATC
>JAUZPN010000163.1 GCA_030705885.1 Bacillota bacterium
CATGATTAAATATTTTTTTAATAAGTCCTAAAAATATGGAGGAGTTTTATGAAAATATTAATTCAAAAGTTCGGAGGTAGCTCCGTTTCTACTCATGAAAGACGTAAAATGTCTATTGAAAAAATATTAGCAGCAATTAAGGATGGATATGTGCCTGTAGTGGTTGTTTCTGCTATGGGTAGAAAAGGTGAACCATATGCAACAGATAGTCTGCTTATGATGCTGGATAGTTCATTTAAGAAAAATAATAAATTAGCTGTTGATTTAATGATGAGCTGTGGTGAAGTAATAAGTACTGTAGTAATGTGTAATGATCTATTTGCTTGTGGGATATCCTGCGTTCCAATGACTGGCGGACAAGCAGGAATAATTACTGACAATAATTATGGAAATGCCGATACAATTAAAATAAAAACAGATAAAATTTTAGAAATCTTAAGTAAAAATCAAGTTCCTGTAATTGCAGGCTTTCAAGGTGAAAGTGAAGAAGGCTTTGTAACGACATTAGGACGCGGTGGAAGTGATGTAACAGCATCTTTATTAGGTGCTGCTTTAAAGGCAGAAGAAATTCAAATATATACTGATGTAAATGGTATAATGACTGCTGATCCTAAAATAGTATCAGATGCTTTCCTCATTAAGGAAATAAATTATAATGAAGTATTTCAATTTTCAGATCAGGGTGCAAAAGTCATTCATCCAAGAGCTGTTGAAATTGCTATGAAAGCAAATATACCTCTGGTTATAAAAAATACTCTTAATAATTGTAAGGGTACAATAATTAACAACATGGCAGCAGGAAACAAAAATACTTTGATTACTGGAATTACTCATATGAATAATAGAGTACAAATCAAGGTTACAAAAGTAGATAATGTTAATATTGAATCTTATAATGAGTTTTTAAACGATTTGGCTAAAAATTTAATTAGTATTGATTTGATTAATGTTTTTACTGATGAAAAAATTTTCACTATAGATTCAGAAGATTATAATAAATTTGAAGGTATTATGAAAAAACTAAATCTTAGTTATACTCATATTGATGAGTGTTCTAAAATTGCTGTTATAGGCAGTGGAATGAGAGGAGTTCCAGGAATAATGGCGAGAATCCTTAATGCCTTGAATAATGAAAATATAGAAGTAATACAGACTGCAGATTCGCATACAACTATATGGTGTCTTGTGGAGTCAAAAAATACAGTAAAAGCAATAAAGGTTTTGCATAAAGAGTTTATGTCGCTTTAGTGTGAAAAATGACATTATAGAAAGTATATATATATCTTCTTAAGCATACAATATATTTATGCGAGGAGGAGAAATATATGACTGATGAAGAAAAATCTACAGATAAACAACTAGAAATACAAAAAGAATTAGGTGTAAACAGCCTTGAGAAGCAAGACGATAGGATTCAAATACTTCCTATAATTGGTCAAATTGAAGGTCATGTTACACTTCCTTCACAAACTAAAACTACAAAATATGAGCATGTTATACCTCAGCTTATTTCTTTTGAAACCAATAAAGATGTTGAAGGAATTTTAATTATACTAAATACTATAGGCGGTGATGTTGAAGCAGGTCTTGCTATTGCTGAAATGATTAGGAGTATTAGCAAACCAACAGTATCACTTATAATTGGAGGAGGACATTCTATTGGAGTTCCATTAGCAACTGCAGCAGATTATTCTTTCATTTCTCCTTCAGCAACTATGATAATTCATCCTATTAGAATGAATGGAGTTGTAATAGGTGTTCCACAGACATTTCAGTATTTTAATAAAATGCAGGAAAGAATTAGTGATTTCATAGTAGAAACTTCAAAGATTAGCAAAGAAACATTGTTTAAAATGATGCTTCAAACTAATGATTTGCTAAATGATATGGGTACAATTTTAATAGGAAAGCAGGCTGTTGAATACGGTTTAATTGATGAAATAGGTGGAATAAGTAGTTCTTTAAAAAAGCTGGAGGAATTATTAGTAAAAAAAGAAAATTGCAAAGATGATGAATTAAAGTAAAAAAAATATACCATAGGGTTTGCCCTATGGTAATTTTTATGTATAATATTAATAGAGGGATAAAAATATACACTATCATCAATCACAAAGTTCCACTAAATTTTTAAAAGAAGCTTCTCTCCACTATCATTCATAAATTAAGTGGAACTAAATGTGATGAGGAAAGTATAACATAAATAATTTAACGGAGTGATAAATTTTGAGTAATAAAAAGAATATCACAAATGAAAAAATAAATTTTACTAATGATATAAAAGGTATAGCTATGATTTCTACTGGAATTTTAATAATTTTCAGTATTTTATCTCCAGCAACATCTGGAATTATTGGAAATGGTGTTAAAAAAATATTATTAGCTATTTTTGGAATAGGAACATATGCAGCACCAATTTTATTATTATTTATAGGTATTTGTTTTATAGTTAATAAAGGACATATATATATGAATAAAAGATTTTTTGGAATAATGGTATTTGTTTTTAATACATTATTGTTTATACAAATGATAAATATGAAACATTTTTATAATGGTAATATTAAATTAGGAATTCAAAAAATTTATAATTCAAATACCATGATTCATGGAGGGATAATTTCATATTTAATTGATATACCTTTATTTAGATTGTTTGGAATTACTGGATGTTATATAATTTATATAAGCATTTATGTTATATCATACATACTTATATCACAAATTCCGTTATATGATATTTTAATAAAATTTAAACCTAATTTTATTAAAAGTTTAATGGAACGCACCAAAGAAACAAAAAAAAATGAATTTGTTAATGATAATCAAATTGCTGTAGATGGCGAAAATGTAGAGAAAAAAGAGTTTTTAAATAATATTACCAGTAAAATTAAAATTATGGATTTTATTAAAAATTCGTGCAATAGTAAAGATGATAATATAATTTATGAGAAGCCTGTTGAAGTTAATTATAGTAAAAAAAGCACAAATGAAAAAAGTATTAATGAAGAAAATATTAATGAAGAGTTAGAAAAAGAAATAAAAGAAAATACTTCTTTTGAAAATTCTTTATATGAATTTCCCACAGCTAATTTGCTTAATCAAAATAATTTGTCAAAATTAAATAAGGAAGATAAAAGGGATTTAATAAATAATGCAAGTAAATTGGAAGAAACATTAAGCAGCTTTGGAGTAGAGGCAAAGGTTATTCAAGTTGCTAAGGGGCCATCTGTTACTAGGTTTGAATTACAGCCTAATGCAGGTGTAAAGGTTAGTAAAATAGTAAATCTTGCAGATGATATAGCTCTTAATTTAGCAGCTTCTGGGGTTAGAATTGAAGCACCTATTCCAGGTAAAGCTGCTGTAGGTATTGAAGTTCCAAACAAAGATTTGACGGCGGTTTTTTTAAGAGAAGTTATTGAATCATCAGAGTTTGTTAATTTTAATAAGAACATTGCATTTTGTTTAGGAAAAGATATAGCTGGAAGTTGTGTGGTTACAGATCTTACAAAAATGCCTCATCTGCTCATAGCTGGTGCTACAGGATCCGGAAAAAGTGTATGTATTAATAGTTTAATAATCAGCTTGTTGTTTAAGTACTCACCTGAAGATGTAAAACTATTAATGATTGACCCTAAAGTAGTAGAACTTAGTGTATATAATGGAATTCCTCATTTATTAATTCCTGTAGTGACAGAACCTAAAAAAGCAGCTGGAGCATTAAATTGGGCAGTTAATGAAATGACAAAAAGATATAAGATGTTTGCAGATAATAATGTAAGAAATATTGAAGGATATAATGATTTGGTTTTAAAAGGAAAACTTCCAGAAAAGATGCCTTGGATAGTAATTATTGTTGATGAATTAGCAGATTTAATGATGGTTTGTGCTAATGATGTTGAAGACTATATAGGCAGACTTGCACAGATGGCTAGAGCAGCAGGTATGCACTTGGTTATAGCAACACAAAGACCTTCTGTAGATGTTATTACAGGAGTTATTAAGGCAAATATACCTTCAAGAATTTCATTTGCTGTGTCTAGTCAAATTGATTCAAGAACAATTCTTGATTCCTCTGGAGCAGAAAAATTACTTGGAAAAGGGGATATGCTTTTTTATCCTGTTGGAGAATCAAAGCCATTAAGAATTCAAGGAGCATTTATATCAGAAGAAGAAGTTGAAAAAGTAGTTGAATTTATAAAAAAACAAAAGGAAGAGCCAGAATATAGAACCGAAATTCTAGATGAAATAAATACAACTGATAACAAAAATACTGAAATTGACTCAGATGAATTATTAAATGAAGCAATAAGAATTATAGTAGAAATGGGTCAAGTATCAACTTCCTTAATTCAAAGAAAACTCAGAATAGGATTTAATAGAGCAGCACGCATAATAGAACAGATGGAAGAAGTTGGTGTTATTTCGCAAAAAGATGGCAGTAAACCAAGACAAATATTAATAAAAAAAGAAGATTTAGATAAATACAAATAAAGAAATTTATTTGTAAATGATAGTGAGGTGCATCTTCTTTTGAGAATTTATTGAAATTTTGTGACCGATTATAGTATAAATATTAAATTTAATTATTTTTTTCTGTAGGTACTTGTTAAATTTATAAAATGGATTTAAAATTATTTATGTATTTATACAAATGTATAACTTTCTATACACACATTTTGTATTGTTAGATTTTTAAATTATAATCAAGTTAAGAATATATTTAGGTTTAGTTGGATTTTGTGTGTAGGATAGTGTAGTAGAAAACAGGAGGAAAATTTGTGAGTGATTTTAGTATTGGCATTGTAAGTTTAGGCTGTGATAAGAACAGGATTGATTCTGAAATAATACTTGGAAGTATTAGTAATGAATTTCATATTGTAAACGATCCGAAAAAAGCAGATATTATTCTAGTTAATACTTGTGGATTTATTGAATCATCAAAGCAGGAATCGATTAATTCCATTGTTGAGATGGGAGAATATAAAAGAAAATATAAATGCAAAATGTTAATTGTAACAGGCTGTTTAACACAGAGATATGGTAGAGAAATCATGGATTTGATGCCGGAAATTGATATATTGCTTGGTGTTAATGATTATGATAAGCTCAAAGAAAGTATTGAAGAATTTAGTAAAAATAATAGAAAAGTATACCATTCTAATTATAGTGATAATATTATTAATGCTGGAAATAGAATATTAACTACTAACAGTAATTCTGCTTATCTTAGAGTTGCTGAAGGTTGTGATAACTTTTGTACATACTGCATAATCCCTAAAATTAGAGGCAGGTTTAGAAGCAGAAAAATAGAAGATATTTTAGAAGAAGCTGTTTCACTTGCTGAAAATGGAGTAAAGGAAATTATATTAGTCGCTCAGGATACAACAAGATATGGAATTGATTTATATAATGATAAGAAGTTGTCATATCTTTTAGCGGAATTGTCTAAAATTGAAGAAATAAAGTGGATAAGGATTCTTTATTGCTATCCTGAAGAGATAACGGATGAGTTGATATTTGAAATTCAAAATAATGCAAAGGTTTGTAAGTATTTAGATATGCCTATTCAGCATATTAGTAATTCAGTACTTAAGCGTATGGGACGAAGAGGAACAAAAGAACTTATTACAGAAAATATAAATAAGTTAAGATATGCTATTCCTGATATTATTTTGAGAACTACCATTATTGTGGGATTCCCAGGAGAAACTGAAAAAGAATTTGCTGAAGTTAAAGAATTAATTTCTGAAATTCAATTTGACAAATTAGGAGTTTTTAAGTATTCAATGGAAGAAGATACACCTGCAGCAGAAATGATGAATCAAATAGATGAAGAAGTTAAAGAAAAAAGAGAAAAGGAACTGATGATGCTTCAAATGAAAATTTCAAAAGAAAAAAATCAACTTAAAATAGGGAGAACATATGATGTTTTAGTTGAAGGGTATGATGATGGAGTTTGGGTTGGAAGAAGTTTTGAAATGTCTCCTGAAATAGATGGTGAAATATCTGTAAAAAGTAATGAAAATTTAAAAATTGGTGATTTTACTAAGGTAACAATTACTGAAGCAGAAGAATATGATTTAATAGGAGTTGAATATCATGAATCTTGCAAATAAGCTCACTATA
>JAUZPN010000164.1 GCA_030705885.1 Bacillota bacterium
AATCTTACCATGGAAAAGGACTAGGAAAAGAAATAGTAAACAGATTAATTGAGCAGGTTAGTCAGTGTAATATTATACTTTATACTCATCCTAAAACAGTGAGCCTTTATGAACATATAGGATTTCGCAGGATGAAAACAGGTATGGCAATGTATCAAAAAGAGCACATTAATGAATTTGAAGAAATGAATTTTATATAAATTTTAAATTTGTTAAGCTTAAAATATAACATATAAATCATTTCGTAAACGTTTACCAAAACAATAAATAGGTGATTGCAAAACTATTAATATTGATTTTTTTGCAATTATTTAATTTTAACCACATTAAAAAAATTTTTGGTTCGTAATTTATATCAGTACAAGTTATTATAATAGGTGATTGAAAAACTATTAATGGATTTGAGGCAAAACGTGGATAATCAAGTGTGCCATTTACTTAGGTTTATCTTTCTGAAAATACTCATCAATATTTGAGTAAATATCAGTAAAGGTTAATTGTTTTAAATTTGTTTGCATGGAATTCTCCTCTTTGTTTAATTGTTTTGTTGTAATTACTAATTCGACAAATGGTGGGGAAATTCCTGCATATATATGTTTGCAAGGCCTTAAAATCACTTGGTTCTGAGGTTGTGCAATAAACTAAAAATAATAAAATTAAGGAGGACTAAAATGAAAAGATTTTTATCAAAGGTTGTTAGTGCTGCTGTTCTTTTATCTATGTGTTCTTTTAATTCTATAATACCAGTTAGTGCATCAACTGTGACTGGTCAATCATCAGTAATTTATGGTGATGTAAATGGGGATGGAAGAGTTAATGTTTTAGATTATTTATTATTAAATAAATATATAAATAAAGTAATTACTAATTTTCCAGGAACCAATGGCAAAATAGCTGCTGATGTAAATGGAGATGGAGCAATTGATGGAAAGGATTATGTTCTAGTTAGAAGTTTTCTCATCAAAGCTATACAAAAGTTTCCAGCTCAAGATATTCCAGTAGTTACTAATGCTATTTATGTATCACCAAATGGAAAGGACGGAGCTTCAGGGACAGAAAATGATCCTGTTTCATTTACAGCTGCACTTACAAAGGTAACTCCAGGTGGAACTATTTATGTGCTTTCAGGAACATATAGCTACTCAAATCAAATTACAATTAGCAGAGGAAATGATGGATCTGAAGGTAAAACTAAAAATATTATTGCTGTGGGCAATGTAGTTTTTGATTTCTCATCTGAGACATATGTTGATCCTTCTACAGGAAGTAATGATAGAGGACTTCAAGTTGATGGAAGCTATTGGCACATTAAAGGCCTTAAAGTAACAGGAGCTGCTGATAATGGTATTTATGTTTCAGGCAGTAATAATATAATGGAGCTTTGTGAAACTTACAGCAACAGAGATGCAGGTTTTCAATTAGGAAGATATGCACCAACAGCATTACAAAGCGAATGGCCTTCAAATAATTTAATTTTAGATTGTACTTCTTATGATAACGCTGATCCAGATAACGGTGAGGATGCAGATGGTTTTGCATGTAAGCTCACTACAGGTAATGGTAATGTGTTTGATGGATGTATTTCTCATAATAATATTGATGATGGATGGGATTTATATTCAAAATCAGCAACAGGACCTATAGGACCAGTTACAATTAAAAATTGTGTTGCTTATAGTAATGGAGCCACTTCTAATGGAACAAGTACAGCATCTAGTGATGGAAATGGTTTTAAACTTGGCGGAGATAAAATTGCTGTTAATCATGTAGTAATAAATTGTCTTTCATTTAATAATAAAAAACATGGTTTTACTTATAACAGTAATCCTGGATCTATTTCATTAACTAATTGTACAGGCTATAATAATGGAACAACATTAGGAAGCAACTTTGCTTTTGATATTGGAACTCATGTATTTACTAATTTATTGTCTTATAAGGCAACTTCAAGTGATAAGCTTGGAAGTGGTACAGATGTTCAAAATTCAAATGTATGGTGGATAAATCAAAAGAGTACAAATGGAAAAGGATTATCATGCAGTGATTCAGATTTTATCAGCTTAACTCCAAATATTACAAGAAATGCAGATGGTTCTATTAATTTAGGAGACTTTTTGAAGCTTGCTCCAACAAGTAAGTTAATAGGAGCTGGTGTTCCAAGTGGTACTGATATTGGAGTTATTCATAATGGCAGTGTAGTAGTTCCTACACAAGTGCCAACAATAACACCAACACCGACAGTAAAACCGACAGATGTACCAACAGTAACACCAATACCAACGATTAAACCAACAGATGTACCAACAGTAACACCAATACCAACGGTTAAACCAACGACTGTACCAACAGTAACACCAATACCAACGGTTAAACCAACAGTTGCACCAACGGTAACACCAATACCAACAGTTGTACCAACAATAACACCAACACCTGGTGCAGGTTTATATGTATCAGCTGCTGGAAGTGACTCTAATTCGGGAACTTTTGCAAGTCCGTTTGCATCTATTTCTAAGGCTGTTTCAGCTGCAAAAGCAGGAACAACTATTTATGTTAGAGGCGGCACATATAAACTTTCATCTGTTATTGACCTTACTAGCAGTGGTTCTGATGGACAAATGATCAATATATGGGCATTTTCAGGAGAAAATCCAGTGCTCGACTTTTCAGGTGAAGGTTCAGGAGTAGGAACATTTGGAATTAGAATAACAGGAAACTATTGGGATATAAAAGGCTTAGAAGTTAAGAATGCTGCAGGTAAAGGAATTAGAATTTACGGAAGTCATAATACTATTGAAAACTGCATCACACATAATAACAATGACAGTGGATTATATATTGGTTTAAATAAAACTGATTCAAATGATGGCAGTAAGGCAGCATATAACAAAGTTATTAATACTGATTCATATTTAAACTTGGATCTTGGCGGTTCAACAGGAGATGGCGGTAATGCTGATGGATTCTCATGTAAATTAAATCCAGGTACAGGTAACTATTTCTATGGATGTCGTTCATGGGAAAACTCTGATGATGGCTGGGACTTATATATGGCGCAATACCCTGTTACAATTGAAAACTGCTATACTTGGCACAATGGAGACCCTAACAGCTTTAATTATACAGGAAGTAAATGGGCAGGAAACGGAAGCGGCTTCAAACTTGGAGGCGGTACTAGTTATGGACAGCATGTAGTAAAGAATTGTGTAGCTTTTGATATTAATTATGGTATAAATTCAAATCATAAAGCATTTGATCAGAATGGATCAAGTGGAGCTTTAGGAGCAGTTTCTATATATAATTGTGTTGCATTTAATTCAGGATTTGGATTCTATTTTGCAGCTGCACCTACTCAAGGTGGTAACCATACTTTCAAAAACAATGTAGCTTTTGGTAACAAGAGCAAAGATATAAATCTTTATAGTGGTGCAGTACAAGCTAATAATACTTGGAACTTAGGAATAACTGCAAGCAGTGCTGATTTTGTAAGTATTGCTGTTTCTGATGCAAAAGCACCGAGAAATTCTGATGGAAGTTTGCCAAGCAATGGCTTTGCAAGATTAGTATCTGGAAGTGCATTAATTAATAAAGGTGTAAATGTTGGAATCCCATATTTAGGTACAGCACCAGATCTGGGAGCTTATGAAAAACAATAATATACACTATTTTTGAAAATAAAGTTTTCATAATTTCTGAAAGAAGATTCATATTGTTATCATTAACAAATTAAATTGTAACTAAATGTTTCTGCTAAAAATATAATTACAATTTAATTTTAGAAATCGAGTAAATTCCTAAAAATAGATAATTAGGGTTTGCTCGATTTTATTTTTTTAATAAAAATAATTAAAATTTTTATTAAAATGCAGGAATTTTGCATTTTATGTCGAATAAATTAATAGAAAAAATATGTGAAGCAATTAATTTTATAAAATCAAATGTTATTAAATACTATTTTTTTATTTTAATGAGAGGACGTTTATTATGCAGTGTATTGATTTAAATTTTATAAAAGTAAATGATATAGTGAAGTTCATTAATCCTGATAAAACATTATTTGATGGAATAGTAAAAAAAGTATTTGATAATTGTATAGGTATTGTTATAGATACTAAACAAGAAAAATATAAAAATTTAAATAAAGGTAAGTTTGTTGAATTTATTGTGATTCATGAAAATGAAGCAATAAGATGCATGTCTACAGTTCTTGGCTGTAAAGAGGATAAGTTTGAATTGTCGATAATAATTGATATACCTAAATTTATAACAGGTATTGAAAGAAGAGAGTTCAAGAGACTCCCAATTATAATGGATATAGAATACTCGCCACTACCAGATGGTAAGAGTTATGATAGTTTAAAAGATATCGAAGCTATGTATTTTAGATGTTTAAAAAAGACTTATACAATAGACATTAGTGGAGGCGGTATATGTTTTATGGTTTCAAAGGATGATCTGCCTTTAAAGTTTTCACTAGTAACCTTTACATTGAAAAATGATAAAATTACAGCTATTTGCAAGGAAACTAGAACTGAAAATACTAATGATTTTAAATATAATAAGATAGGGTTTAAATACTATTATATTGAAAAACAACAGAGGCAATTGGTATTAGACTTTGTATCACAAAAATCTAAGTGAAGCTAAGATGATAATATAATTTGTAAGAAGAAATTTTTAAGACTAAATATGCATGAGTGTAATATAACTGCTAAAACATAAAAGTATCGATACACTTTATTTTGCTATTCAAAATAGTATAATATAACTATGTTTAATTATACTTACCTAGTGCTTATTTAGTTCAAATTAAATGTTATTTACAGATTTAGTGGAACTTTGTGACTAAGGATGGTATAAAATAGAATTTAAGTGAGTGAGGTAATATAAATGAAAGTTCCATATATAATGACACCCGGACCTACTCAAGTCAGGGAAAATGTGAGAATGGCAAGGGCATTAGAAACAACAAATCCAGATTTAGATTTACAATTTTACGATTTTTATAAGGAAACATGTGAAAAAATAGGTGAATTTTTAAAAACTAAAAACGAAGTAAGAATTTTAAGCGGTGAAGGAATACTTGGTCTTGAAGCAGCCTGTGCATCACTTACAGAAAAAGGCGATAGAGTACTTGTTATAGATAATGGTATTTTTGGAGAAGGTTTTGCGGATTTTGTAAATATTTATGGTGGTGAAGCTGTATTTTTTAAAGGTGACAGAAAAAAGAAAATCGATGAAGCTGAACTTAAACAATTTTTAGATAAAGATAGAGATTTTAAATATGCCACAGTTGTACACTGCGATACACCATCAGGAGTATTAAATGATATAAGCAAAATATGCCCGCTGCTAAAGGAATATGGAATAATTACTGTAGTAGATAGTGTAGCTGCTATGGGTGGGGAAGATGTAAGAGTAGATGATTGGAGAATAGATATAGTTTTAGGCGGTTCACAAAAATGTGTTTCTGCTCCTCCAGGATTAACATTTTTAAGCATAAGTGAAGATGCTTTTAAAGCTATGGAAAGTAGAAAAACTCCTATAGCATCCTTTTACTGCAGTTTACTGGCTTGGAAAAATTATTATGAGGATAAATGGTTTCCATATACACCTCCAATAAGTGATATTATAGGATTAAGAGTTGCCTTTGATAATATACTTAAAGAGGGATTGGATAATGTTTATAAGCGTCATGAAAAAATAGCAAAATCAGCAAGAAAGGCAATTCAATCAGCAGGTTTAAAATTATACATTAAAAAAGGTTTTTCTAATACTGTTACTGTAATAGAAGTACCAGAAGGCATTGATGATAAATTACTTAGAGATTATATGCTAAAAGAGTATAATGTCTTTATAGCAGGTTCTTTTGGTTATCTAGGTGGTAAAGTAATAAGAATAGGACATATGGGAGAAAATGCCAGAGAAGATAAGGTAAGCTACACCTTATTTGTACTACAGAGAGCTTTAGAACACTTTGGTGTTAATATTGAAGTAAACCTAAGTCAGGAGTTTCTCAATAAATTTTAAATCAATAAAAAGTTGACAGCTGATACACTATCATTTAAAAATTAACTGTCAACTTTCAAATTTAATTGTCAATTGTCAATTCTCAATTGTCAATT
>JAUZPN010000165.1 GCA_030705885.1 Bacillota bacterium
CACTATTAAAAAAATTTCCCCATCTTCCAAGGGCTTGAGCAATTATAACTGATGGTGCTATAACATCTACCATTGATAAAAAGTCAATTTTCTTCCGTTTTGCAGTAATAAATGCTGCTAAAAGTCCAAAAATTAAACCTCCATGAATTGCAAGACCTCCCTGCCTTATATTTAATATATCAATTAAATTATCTTTATAATAATCAAATTGAAAAATCACATAGTACAATCTGGCACCTATAATACCTATAGGCAGAGAAATAAGTACAACATCTAATAATAAATCAAAATTTAAATTTCTAAATTTACAAGTATAATATGCTAGAATAGTTGCTGATATCACTCCTAAAGCTATAAATATTCCATACCATCTAATACTAATTCCAAAAATATAAAATGCAATCGGATCCATTTGCTACCTCCATTCCATCATCATCAGCAATTTTTCTTACAACTGATTGTCTAAACATAAAAAAATCATCAACAACAAGCACTCTTATTTTTTTTACTATACAATTGATGTTAATGATTTAAAGTATTTTCTGCAGCACAATCCTTCATAAGTAATCATAAAAATCCAGCCTGCAACTATTGCATAGCAAACACTTTTTATACCCATATATGGTGCAAAAGCATAGGATAAAGCTACTCTTATAGCTATTTGCATCATTGTTGCAAATAATGTTACACGCAGTTTTCCAACACCTCTGAATAATCCTTGAAATATGTTACAAAAGCCTGCAAGAACGTAGAATAATGACATGTTTTTAAGATATTCTACTCCTATACTAACTACTTGAGTTTCTGTACCTGAAACAAACATTTTCATTATTGGCATTGCTCCAGCAAACACTATAGAAGATGTAATTACACCATATATGGTAATTATTAAATTACCCTTCTTATAACCATCAATAATTCTTTCTGGCTTTCCTGCTCCTTTATTTTGTGCTGAATATGTAGCAATTGATGCTGCAAAAGCATCACCAGGTGATAACATGAAAGCATCTACTCTTGTAACAGAATTATATGCAGCAATAGCATTTGTTCCAAAAGGATTAACAACTCCTTGAACAAGCATACGTCCAATATATAAGCAAGTCTGCTGCAGTGCTGAAACCCAGCTAAACTGTATGGTTCTTGTAAGCAAAGGCTTATCCATAACAAATTCACCTTTATTTATTCTAATTAGCGGAATCTTTGCATAAACATATATAATGCATAACAAAGATGAAATAGCTTGTGCTATAACTGTTGCAATAGCTGAACCTGCTACTCCAAACTTAAAGACTCCTATAAATATAATGCATAAAATTCCATTTATCACACAAGATATAAGTAAAAATATTAATGGAGTTTTTGAATCACCTATCGACCTAAGTGCAGATGAATAGAAATTATATAAAAATGAAAATATTAACCCAGAAAAAATTATCTTCAAATAAGTTTCAGCATCATTTAATATATCTTTTGGTGTATTAGTAAGAATTAATATTTCCCTCGATAAAAGAATACACACTATAGATAAAAATATTGTAAAAATTACACCTGCAATTAATGCAGTAGAAACCTCTCTCTTCAATGCTTTAAATTTACCTGCCCCAAAAAGCTGTGCCATAAGTACTGATGTTCCAATACAAATTCCAAACAAAAAGAAAATTGCAATTGACATAATAGGATTTGCTACTCCAACCGCAGCTAATGCATTTTTACCAATAAATCTTCCTACTATAACAGCATCTGTAGTATTGTAAAGCTGCTGAAATATATTTCCAAAAACCATTGGAATTGCAAATGTAATCAATATTTTAGAGGTTTTACCCTCTGTCATATCCCCCGTCATAAAACTACCTCTATTCACTATTATTTCATTTATACTATCCTCAGTCACAAAGTTCCATTAAATTTCTAAAAAGCTTATCCTCGCTATCATTTACAAATTAATTGGAACTAAATGTGATGAGTAAAGTATATATCCATTGTATCATAAGCATTTTGATTATAAAAGTTTAATATTTATTATACCAAAGGCAGTCCAATTTCTCCATGCTTTTCATAGCTTCCTATTTTTGCAATAGAATTATCTCCATTAACAAAAACAACTGTAGGTTTATGAGTTTTAGCTTCTTCAGCACTCATTTGGCAGTAAGCCATTATAATAACTTTATCTCCTTTTTGTACACATCTTGCTGCTGCTCCATTAAGACAAATTATTCCTGAACCAGCTTCTCCTGGAATGGCATAGGTTTCAAGCCTCGCTCCATTATCTATATCTACTACTGAAACTTTCTCATATTCAAGTATTCCTGATGCTTCTAATAATGCTTTGTCTATAGTAATGCTTCCTACATAATTAAGTTCTGCTTGAGTTACTGTTGCCCTGTGGATTTTAGCTTTCAGCATTTCTAAAACCATTAATATTCCCCCTTGGTGTTTATTTAATTTCAAAAGTAAAATTATCTATAAGTCTTGTTTTACCTATATAAACTGCAATTGCAACAAGCACACTTTTCTTAATGCTGTCAACTGGTTTCAATGATAAGCTGTCTGAAATTTCAACATAATCTATTTTTGCAAGTGGTTCATTTAATATTTCTTCAGTAATTACTGCTTTCAATTTATCTGAATTTCTTTCACCCTTCTCTATTGCATTATGAGCTTTATTTAAACTTCTGCTTAGTACAAGTGCTGCTTTTCTCTCTCTATCATTTAAATAAGTATTTCTTGAACTCTTTGCAAGGCCATCCTGTTCTCTTATTATAGGACAAGGTCTTATTTCTACTGGGATATTTAAATCTCTTACTATTCTTTTTATAACTGCTAATTGCTGTGCATCCTTTTCTCCAAAGTAAGCTCTGTCTGGACATACTATATTAAAAAGCTTAGTTACAACAGTACAAACTCCCCTGAAATGTCCAGGTCTTTTAGCTCCACATAGTCCTTCAGTAACTCCTGCTGTATCCACAAAGCTTGAAAAATCAGGAGCATACATCTCTTCATTTAAAGGATTAAATATTAAATTTCCTCCTGCTGCTTCTACCAATTTGCTATCACTTTCTATATCTCTTGGATACTTATCGTAATCTTCATTTGGTCCAAATTGAATTGGATTTACAAAAACGCTTACTACTACTCTATCATTCTCATCAGAAGATTTTTTCACTAAAGATGCATGACCTTCATGAAGATATCCCATAGTTGGAACTAATCCAACAGTCAAGCCTTCCTTTCTCCAAGCACTAACTGCATCTTTTACTTCTTTAATACTATGAACAACTAACATAATTATCCTCTCCTAATATAATTTTTCAAGAACTTCTTCATCTATTTTAAATTCATGTTCCTTTGAAGGGAAAGCTCCTTCTTTAACTTCACTAATATATTTTTTAAATGCTTCCTTCATATTCTCTCCTATATTAGCATATTGTTTCACAAACTTTGGTTTTATATCCGCAAACATTCCTAGCATATCCTGATAAACTAGTACCTGCCCATCACAGCCATTTCCAGCACCTATGCCAATAGTAGGTATACTTACTTTTTTAGATATAATCTCTGCAAGCTTTGCAGGCACACACTCAAGAACTATTGAAAAAGCTCCTGCTTCTTCAAGAATCAATGCTTCCTCTATAAGTTTTCTAGCTGCTTCTTCACTTTTACCTTGAACTTTAAAGCCTCCAAAAGCATTAACTGATTGAGGAGTGAGTCCAATATGACCCATAACAGGAATAGAAGCTCTTACTATAGCCTTTACCTGCTCAGCAACTGCTGCTCCGCCTTCAAGTTTAACAGCATGAGCATTTGCTTCTTTAATAAACCTCCCTGCATTATACACTGCATCATAAACTGAAGTTTGATATGACATAAAAGGCATATCTCCAACAATTAATGCATTCTTTGCTCCTCTTGCTACAGCCTTAGTATGATGAATCATATCTTCCATTGTAACACTTAAAGTATCAGGGTATCCAAGACATACCATACCTAATGAATCTCCAACTAAAATTGAATTTATACCTGACTCATCAATAAGCTTAGCCGTTGAATAATCATAGGCAGTAAGCATTGTAAGCTTTTCTCCTTTAGACTTTGCTTCTTTAAAAGTAACTACAGTATTTTTCATTTCAATTCCTCCATACATTTTTTATAATCCCTATGCTCATTCTTAATTTTTGCTATTTTAATAAGCTCCATAGATAAATCCTTATATGTACTTTCATGATCCTTAGGAATTACTGAAAGATGTTTTTTTAAAGTATTTACATCTCCTCTTTCTACTGGACCAGTTAATGCATTAACAATACCATTTTCCTTTATGTTGTTAATATTTGCAGCGATTAAAGGATATAAAGCCTCTACAGCATCATTTTCACTAAAACCATATTCCATAAGATAGCTTACAGACCTGTTTATAAGACCGCAAAACAAATTGCTCACAGTTACAGCTGCTAAATGATATAATGTTTTATCACTATTTTTCATAACAATTATTTTATTACCCATATTATTAAACAGCTCTGTTAATTCTTTCACATACTTATCGTTGCCTTCAATAGTAAATAGTGCATTTTTAAGGAACTTATAACTTTCAAATTTATCTGATATAGGGAATAGAGGATGAATCGAATACACATAAACATCGGACTGAAAATGATTAGAAAAGATATTTGAAGACAGGGAGCCGCTAGTATGACAAATTATTTTCTCCCTTATATTTAGATTTTTTATATGATTCCATAGATTATATATTTCATCGTCAGGCACTGTTAAAAAAATAATACTGCTTTCATTAATTAAATCTTCCACTTTCATGAAATGTTTCGTCTTTGTAAAAACTGAAGCTTCCCTAGCAGAATTTTCATTTCTGCTGTAATAACCTGTTACTTCAATACCATTTACCATGAAATATTTGCCGAGGGAAAAACCAACTTTCCCTGCGCCTATAAAACCTGCTCTTATGAATATCACCCCTTTTTAATACAGTAATACCCACAATGAAATAAAATCTTATTTTAGATAAAATATAAATATGCTAACATGTCCGGTGCAGCTCTTTCGATGCCACCCAATATTATTATTTTACTAAAGGAAATCCTTTAGCTTGTATTATTATATACTAATTTATTTTGTAAATCAATTTTATTTTTTACATTTTTGCAGGGGATTTTTGATTTAGATGTTACTAAGTATATGAGAGGACTGAAAACAGTTGACTAAACTTTATATAAGTTTAAATAAATCTCTTGTATTTACGTAAAGTTTATATTAGTATAGATACAAGAGGTGATGTTTATGGAATACTATTCTATAGGTAAGTTTTCAAAACTAATAGGTAAAAATGCTCAGACATTAAGAGAATGGGATAAAAAAGGTGAGTTGAAGCCACACCATGTTACTCCGAGTGGTTATAGGTATTATTCACAAGAACAACTCAATCATTTCTTAGGACTTAAAGGTGTTGTAGCTAATGCTAAAAAAATAATTGGATATTGTAGAGTATCAAGTAATAAACAAAAAGATGATTTAGAGCGACAAATTGAAAATGTTAAAATGTATATGATTGCTAAAGGTTATCAATTTGACGTTATTACTGATATAGGAAGTGGAATCAACTACAATAAAAAAGGATTAAATCAATTAATAGATATGATAACTGATTCAAAGGTTGAAAAGATAGTAGTTCTGAATAAAGATAGATTACTAAGGTTTGGGTTTGAAATCATAGAAAATCTTTGTAGTAAATATGGAACTATTATTGAAATAATAGATAATACTGAAAAGACGGAAGAAAAGGAATTGGTTGAAGATTTAATTCAAATTGTTAGAGTTTTTAGTTGCAGATTACAAGGTAAACATGCCAATAAGGCTAAAAAGATGATTAAGGAGCTGTTAGAAGATGATAACATCAATCAAGGTTAGATTAGAGCCAAACAATAAACAAAAATCTAAACTATTTCAAGCTTCTGGAACTGCAAGATTCATTTATAACTGGACACTGGCAAAACAAGAAGAAAATTATAAAAATGGTGGTAAATTTATTTCTGATAATGAATTAAGGAAAGAAATAACACAGTTAAAGAAATCAGAGCAATATCAATGGCTAAA
>JAUZPN010000166.1 GCA_030705885.1 Bacillota bacterium
ATATGGCAGTTTATCTTGTGGTATTCCAGGACCATTATCTGCAATATCTATTTTAATTAAATTATTTTCTGAATAAATTGTTACAGCTATAATTAACTTTTCACTATTTGCATACTTAACTGCATTACCAATAACATTTCTAATAGCTTGATATATTCTTTTTGTATCTATATTTACCATTAATGATTCAGTTATATTATTATTTAATTTTAAAATAATCCCCTGTTCTCCAAGCATAAATTTAAATTCTTCCATCATATCAGTAACAAATGGAACTAAATCAATTTTCTCAAACTTAAACTCAAGTTTTTGCATATCAAGTTTTGAAAATAAAAACAGATCATCAATTAGATTATTCATATATGTCATATTATTTTCAATTATCCTAAGATAACTATTAACTTTTTCAGGAGAAGTAATAACACCATCAATTAATGTTTCTATATATCCATTTATAGATGTGATAGGTGTTTTTAAATCATGAGAAATATTTGCTATAAGGTCTTTTCTATTTTCTTCATATACTTGTTTCATCTTCTCATTTTCATTAAGCTTTTCAGCCATTTTATTAAACTCATCTATAAGCATTCCAATTTCATTAAATACACTACTTTGTATCCTTATATTGTAATTTCCTTTAGCAATCTCTTCAACTCCAGCCTTTAGTTTTTCTATAGGCTTTATTATTCTTTTTTCCAGCCTCAGCATTATTATTAAATGTACAATTTCTTTAGCAGTTAAAATGACTGCAAAAAAAATGGTTAATGCCTTAATCCCAATAAATTTAAACATCAAATAAATTAAAAGAATAGGAACTACTAAGGCTAAAGGTCTAAGCCAAATTAAATATCTATGAAATTTTCGAAACTCTTCATAATGATTAATTTTATGTATTTTCCATTTTTTATAATACCTTCTACTCATAATACCTCCTATAAATTAAACAAAATTGTATAAGAACACTATACTATGTTCAATAACAAAATTCTACTAAATTACTAAATCATTTATAAATTAAATAGAGATAAATGTGTTCAAAATAAAAATATAGGTGTAAATCCATATGCATTTACACCTATTATCAAAACTATTAAATAAAATTTACTGAGCCATTAATAACATTTTCTCCATTTGCAGAAACTTCAATCTTTTCAATTTCATTAGCTTTATTAACAGTAACATTTAATACTGCATCTTTATGGTCTGCAGACAAAAACTTTTTAATAAATTCATGGTGCTTGTGGAAATCAAACTCGCAGCTACCCTCACATCCTTGATAGTTCTTTTGGAATTCATTTCTTAATTCCTTTCCTTCCTTTAGAACCTCAATCAAATCTAAAGTTAAAATAATCTTATCATCCTTTTGCTCACATGTTAAATTATTTAATGTATTAAGCATAAACAGTATCATTGACACCTTATTTCTATGATTCATATGTGCTTCATGGTGAAATTTATGAAATGGATGATCCTTAAAATTTAATTCTGTATCTGTTTCTTGTTTTACCTTATTCTCCCCCATATTAATTTCTTTGCTGATTTTAGCTTTTAGTTCTCCACTTATAGTATTTTTGGTAAACTCATTTGAAATACAAACTACTTTTGCTTCACCATTAAATACTTCCAAATTCATTACACCATTTATTACTTCCTTTTTTCTCATTGACTTTACTACATCATATAATACTTTTATCTTATTCATATTTTATTCCTCCTTAAAATTATAAAATACAAGTTTTAGCGAGCTCTGCTTTGCTTGATTAACCTTACAAGATTATTGTACTAAGTAAGAATAAAATACATTTAAATCATTTATAAAAATTTTATAAAAACCTTTAAAAGTTTTTTAAAATGTGAATAATAATTATATTTTTTATAAAGTCAACTATGGTGCACCTATTGATTTTTCTTTTTAAACTCTACATATCCTCTTTTCCTCAGTTTACATGCAGGACAATCTCCACATCCATCTCCAATTATTCCATTATAACAAGTTAAGGTTTCGTTTTTAATTATATCTAATACACCTAAATCATAAGCAAGTTTCCAAGTTTCTTCTTTATCAATCCACATCAGTGGAGTATGAATTACAAACTCATAATCCATAGCTAAATTTAAAGTTACATTTAAAGATTTTATAAAAGCATCTCTGCAATCTGGATACCCGCTAAAATCACTTTGAGAAACTCCTGTAATAATATGCTTTACGCCACTTTGTTTTGCAAAAACAGCTGCAAATGATAAAAACAATAAATTTCTGCCATCAACAAAAGTGTTTGGAGGACCTGATTTTGGTGCATCCTTATCAACTTCTATATCTGCTCTTGTTAAAGAGTTAGGTGCTAATTGATTTAAAAGCGATAAATCTAGAATATGATGTTCTATATTATGTTTTTTACATATATTTTTCGCACATTCTAATTCAAGTATGTGCTTTTGATTGTAATTAAATGATACAGCTATCACTTCTTCAAATTTCTCTATTGCCCAAAATAAACAAGTGGTACTATCCTGTCCTCCACTAAATACAACTACAGCTTTTCCTTTTTTCATTTTATATTCCTCCTAAATTAGTTTCATTAGTCTATTATTAACAATTAAATCACTATCAAATCTTCCTCTTAATGTTGTAGTAATTGTCTTTGTATTAGGTTTTTTTATTCCTCGAGTTGTCATACAGCCATGTTCCCCTTCAATAATAACTGCTACATCCTCTGATTCTGTTATCTTTTGCATAATATCTGCAATATCACTGCCAATCCTTTCTTGAAGCTGAAGCCTTTTACCTACCATATCAGCAATTCTGGCAATTTTACTAAGACCTATTATCTTCTTTTTAGGTATGTATGCTACTGAAACCTTCATATTATACATTAGTGCTAAATGATGTTCGCAGTGACTAAAGATTTCTATGTCTTTCATTAGTACAATATCCTTTGATTCTTCATTTACAAATATATCTTCTTCAAAAGTCTTATTAAACATTTCTGCCAATTCATCATTTGTATAATTCATACCCTCAAACACTTCTTCATACATTGATGCAACACGTTTAGGTGTATCCTTTAACCCTTCCCTTTCAGGGTTTTCTCCAAGAGCAATTAATATTCCTCTTATATGTTCTTCAATTGCTTTTTTATCTATTGCCACATCCTACACCCCCCTTTTTTCTGGTGACCAAATTACTTTATGAAGTTGAATTTGAAGTGTAACTCCATTCATTTTATTCTCTTTCATAAAATCAACAATATGTTCAAGATCTATTTGACCAAAAACTGGGCTGAAAAATACACTTGCCTTGCTTATTAAGTCATACTCATCAATTATATCCTTTGCTCTTTTTAAATCTTGATTATTTCCTACTACAAATTTTACAGAATCCTCAGATTTTAAATATTTAAAATTATCTATGTTCATTTTATTTTCCATACCACTTGATTGAAGCTTATAATCCATAGTAAACTTAGGACTATTTTCTTTAATCATTAGAAACTCCTTTAATGAAATACTGCCATTAGTTTCAATCTCAACAGATAATTCTTTACTATTACTTAATACTTGTAATAATTCAAATATTCCCTCTTGCATTAAAGGTTCTCCACCAGTCAGCGTTACATTTCTAACTCCTGTAGATATGATATAATCATATATTTCTTCTGAAGTCATTAACTCAAATTTTACATCTTTTTTATTTGCCCATTTTGTATCACAATAGCTGCAGTTAAGATTACAGCCTGCAAATCTAATAAATATTGATAATTGACCAGCTAATTTTCCTTCGCCATTGACACTTACAAACTTTTCAACTACCTTGTACTGCTGCATTTTCTCTACCTCACTTATTTTGTATTTTCATCTGCCTCGTAAGAAGCACAATTTGTTGGTGTTTCATAAACTGTTGCTTTCTTTACTTTATATCCTTTTTCCTTCATAGTTTTATAGAAAAAACAAGCAAAATTCTCAGCTGTCGGCCTAAACTTCACATTTATTATCCTAAAACCATCCATTATTAAATGTTCTAGAGTTTCTTTTCTCATAGTATTTTCTTCAATTATTAAGCTATGATCATAATAATCTATCATTTCTTTAATGTCTCTTTTTAAATCTTTAAAATCAATTACCATTCCATCAAATTGTCCGCCTTCATTTAAACTGCTTGACTGTACTTCTATTTCAACTCTCCATCTATGACCATGTATATTTCCGCATTTACCTGCGTAATTTGCTAAAAAATGTGCACTGTCAAAACTATGTTCTGCTTTTAAAGTATACATATTTATCTCCTCTAATTCATTTTAAAAATCTATACTATTCTCATCACAAAATACTGCTAAATTTCTAAAAGAAGCTTCACCTTGCTATCATTTATAAATTAATTGGAACTAAATGCGACCACAGAAAGTATACTTGCATAATAACAGCAGCCAATTGCTCCATTAACTTGTGAATCTTCTATTTTAATTATTTCATCATAATCATTTTTCAAATACTCATTAATTGCAAAATTCTCTGCAACACCACCAGTAATCACTAACTTTCTTCCTTTAAACTTATTTAATAATGGGTGAAGTCTTTTGTACATTGAAAAATTTACACCTGCACATAAATTTTCAATTTTAACTCCTTCTGCAATTTTCCCGATTAATTCCGATTCTGAAAAAACAGCACAAGTTGAGTTTAACTCTACTGGATTCTTATAATATTTGCTCATTTCATCAAGTGATATTTCAAGTATATTAGACATATTTTCTAAGTATCTTCCACAAGATGCAGCACATTTTTCATTAAGTTCTAAGTCTGTAATAATTCCTTTTTCAACTTTAATTACTTTTACATCCTGACCACCTATATCTAATAATATAAAATCCTTTAAACCTGTTTGATAAAATACTCCATAAACATGAGCTTTTATTTCAGTAATAGTTGTAAATTTATTTAAATCTGTATTATTTCTTCCATAGCCAGTAGAAACAGCTTTATCAATAAATTTTAAATTAAGTTTTTCCAAATCAACTGTAATTTTTCCATCATAAGTACAATAATCACGATAAAAAGACATAGTGCTGACTTTTCTCTTTTCTACAATATTTTTATCTTCCATTACAGCTAATTTTACTTCCCTGCTACCTAAATCTATTCCTAATATTCTCATCAGTCTCTTCCTTTCAAATCAATGAGCATATCTAAAAATGCTTCCAGCCTGAGCTTTGTTCTTGCATCTAACATATTCAACTTGTCCCCTTCAATATTTAAAATTGGAATATTAAGCTTCTTCTTAAGTACTATATCTTCAACAGCTCTATAACAAAAGGCTTGAGTATAATGAATAATTGCATCCAACTTTCTTTCATCTATCTGTCTTCTTATTTCATCTATTCTATAATTTATATCAAAAGGATATGTATAATCATAATACTGTTCAAATATATCTTTAGCTTTATCTGCCCTAGGAAAAGCAAATTCTCTCTGCACCTCATTATAAATAATTTCTGCATTAAATTTTTCTACATATTCATATATATCTCCAGTCATAGGAGGTACACCAATATATCCTAATCTTATTTTCTTATGATGAGATTCTCTTTTTCTTATATTTGAAACAGCTTCCTTTAGGTCACTTTCAAATGAATTCACATCACCATTACAATCACTTAAACTCACTTGAAATAAATGATTCTCAAATCCAGAAGATTTTCCATCTATATAAGTTAACTTATCTATTTCATGAGATAGCTCTCTAACTTTATTTAATCTTTGTCTTACCTTTTCAACCTCTGATAAGGAAACTCCAAAGTAATCCATAAACTTTTCAATCTCTCTCTTAACATCTTCCTTTTTATGACTATGAGGAAATGAAAAAGGATACACTTTTATACCTTTTTGTGAAAGCACTTCAATTAATGCTTTTGTGTTAGAACAATCTCCCTCAACTACTCCGACTATTTCTTCTATATTATGATCAATGCATACTCCATAAAGCCCTTTAATCCAAGCACACAGACTTTTAGGAAATCCATCTCTCTCTGCCATATCAATATATTTAAAATA
>JAUZPN010000167.1 GCA_030705885.1 Bacillota bacterium
ACATTGTCTCCATTTTTATATTGATATAGGCCTCTATTTTTATTAAAACCACCTTGCTTAATATTGGTATCAAAAAAATCTTTTGCATTACCATAGACATCAGGCATTTTATGACCGTTTGCTTCATAATAGAATCTTTTTATAAATTCTACACACTGCCACTTATAGCCATAATAATAACCATCCTTACTGTAGTTTTTGCCATTATTCTGAGAATAATCTTTGCCATTATTATAAACATTTACTCCTTTATAACTATCAACTTTTGTACCAACTTCTGCAGGTGCTATATGAATAGGCTTATCAAAAATAATTGATTTTACTAAAGCAAAGTATTCTCTTGTAAAATATGTTGGTTTTAAATAGTTTGCAATATCTGCAGAATATCCATAGGATGAAATACCTAATCTTTTGGATATTAATTGTGCTCTATACATATGAAAATTACTTGTTACAATAGTTATTTTAAAATTATTTTTATTATATGTTTTTCGTATTAAATCAGAAGAGAAAGTAAGGTTTTCTAATGTACTTGTAGATTTTTGTTCAAGTAAAAGCCTATCCTCTGAAATTCCCTTATTAACTAAGTATAATTTCATAGACTCAGCTTCTGAAATGTCTTCTCCAGGACCTTGTCCACCTGAAAGAATGACTTTTACATCTGGATATTTATTAATAATATCAATACTTGCATCCAGTCTCTGCTGAAGAATCTGAGAAGGAGTTTTCCCCCATAATCCAGCACCTAATACTACTATATAGTCAGGTTTAGATATGTTCTTTTCCCAAGCTGAAGATAAGATTAATCCTTCAATAACAAATACAGATATAATAAAACAGCCAAGAATAAATCTATATGTTATTTTAATAGTTTTTCGTAAAAAATTTGACTTAATAAAACTTAGAGGTTTTAACTTTACAAAACCAAACACACAAAATAATATTCCTAATAAAAAGAAAAAACCTGAAAAAGTAATATGATATGATTTCATAATTAGAGAATAAATAATGCACATAAAACTTAATGTAAAAAGTATAAAAATTTGAATGGTTCTTTTTCTTGATTTAAAATTCATTTACTATCAGTCCTTTATATATGAATATTTATCTATACTTTCCACAGGTACATTTAGTTCCACTTAATTTATAAATGATAGCGAAGGAAAGCTTCTTTTAGAATTTTAGTGGAACTTTGTGACTGATGATAGTATATGTTAACAATTTACCACAAAGCAATGCAAATAAAAATTACTTAGATATATAATTTAGATATAATTTAGAGTGAGTTTATAAATTGTATATATTTATAAATGGTATATTTTTAATTTTATATTTAAAGAATCAAAAATAACTATGTTGAATGAGCTATGAAATGGATATATAATAAAATAAAAAATATTAAGCAGGTGAATAAAATGGATATAAAAGAGAGTATTTTAAAAGAATTAATAAATAATATTTCAAAGTACAACGTATGTGATATCTTACAAGATGAATTATACATAGAAATTAAAAATTCTGTCAAAGCAAAGTTTAAAGATTTTATTTTATCAGATGATATTAAAAACATGATGTATAAGTTAGCAGAAGAAAAAATGATAAAAATTGAAAAAGATGATAAAACCATAAAAGAACTTTTACCACAAGGGTTTGAAAATAGTATTAAAGTTCTTGTTTATAATAAAGGACCAGAGATTACCCAGACCGTTAAAAAATTTATAAATGATGAAAAATTCAAAAGTAAAATTAAAGAAGAAATTATAAAGCTTACTTCAGGTGTTAATCCTATGATTGCAAAATTTGTGAATGCAGATAGTATATACATCAAGTTAATATCATCTATAAACAGCTATATAGATAGTCCAGAAAATACTATGAACATTGTTATGACAATTAATAACAAAATAGATGAAGCAGCAGGTAATAATATATCTACAATTTCTCCTTACATTCCTTATGAAGGTAAAATGTCTTTTGTAAAAACATTTGTTGATATGGTATTAAATTTTATTACAGACGAAATTTTTATAAAGAGTTTTGAAAATAAGATAGAAGAGAAAATGTTAAAATTTAATACAGTAGGAGAATTGATATATAAACTATCATCGTCCACAAAGTTCCAATAAATTTCTAAAAGCAGCATAGTTCATAAACATTATGAATTATGTTGCTTTATTTTGTTGAAAACAATTAATTATTTATTTTATACATTTTTTAAAAATAAAAATTATCCATTAATAGATTTTATATTATAACATTAATATTTGAGTTTTAATCCAAAATAACAAAGTAAAAAAATAAAAAATGTTATATGCAGGAGGTCAAAAATGATCAAAAAAATTTGCATAGGTTTATTAAGTTCAGTATTAATATCAACAACTGTAATGGCACAGCCCATAAACTATACTGTACAAAACGGCGATAGTATGTGGAAAATTGCTGTAAAATATGAAGTTGGAGTAGATGAAATAATTGCTGAAAATAAAAATATTACTAATCCATCTATCATATATCCAGGACAGGTACTTAAGGTTCCAACCATTAATGATGTTAAAGCATTAGAAAGTGAAGTCATTCGTCTGGTAAATGTTGAGAGGCAAAAAGCTGGACTTCCAGCATTATCAGCAAATTGGGAGCTGTGCAGAGTGGCAAGATATAAATCTCAGGATATGATAAATAAACATTATTTTTCTCATACATCACCAACTTATGGCTCACCATTCCAAATGATGGAAAGCTTTGGAATTAAATTTAGTTCTGCTGGAGAGAACATTGCTTATGGTCAAAAGACTCCTGCAGAAGTTATGACTTGTTGGATGAATTCTTCAGGACATAGAAGTAACATACTCAGCCCTTCTTATACTCAAATTGGTGTGGGATTAGCAAAAGATTCAAATGGAGTATGCTACTGGACACAGCAGTTTATAAGACCAATGTAAGGGGACGGTTAACAACAAAATATAGAATAAGGGACGGTTACAAAAAGTTGTTAACCGTCCCTAAATTCACAATTTCATTTTCACATAAAGTTAACATTATTTTATTGGTACTTTACATATTATTAATCAGTATAATTAGACGATAATAATTAATGAAAATAAAATGTCAAAAATATATATTGTAAGTGAGGTGATTTTATTATGAGTATTTCTTCAGTTTCTTCAGTAAGCAGTGTTACTTACGCATCTTCAGCTAGTGATAATAGCAGTAATGTAGCAAAGCTTGAGAAAGAGAAGGCTAAGCTTGAAAGTGAATTACAAAAAGCTAATCAAAGTAAGGATACTGAAAAAGCTAAGCAAATACAGCAGGAGATTCAGCAGGTTGATCAGGAAATTCAGGAGGCTGAGTCTGAGCAGAATAGTAAAGTGAGTGGCAATAATTCAGGAAACAGCAAAATTCAGAATAATGCACAAAAACTATCAGTTGATGAGCAAAATCAAAGTAGGACAAGCAGTTCTGAAAATAATTTAAAAGGTAATATTATAGGTAATATGATTGATGAATATGCCTAAAGTATAGTAGAAAAGAATGACAAGAAGCTATTCTAAAAATAATACACTATCATAAAAGTATATACTATGTTTGGTCACAAGGTTTCACTAAATTTCTAAATAGAAGCTTATTACAGCTACATTTATAAATTAAGTTTAACTAAATGTGATCAAACAAAGTACAGGATAGTCTCTTTTGTTTTATTGAATTCTTTTGGTAATAAAAATGCTAACAGTTGATAACTGTCCCAAGTTCAACCAAGTTCAAAAGTGCAAAAAGTTGTTAACCGTCCCCAATTTGGATTCCACCAATTCCAGCAAGTTTCATTAAGTAAACGGCATTTCTGGTGCAGGATACTCCATTTTTAAGTTTATAGTCAAAGTAGATTTTATCATCTTTGTAGTATTCTTCAAAATGATAATTTATAACTCTTGAGTTTTGTTCATTTTCCAAATCTGAAAGTTCAAAATCATGTGTAGAAACAAGTCCTAAGTTTCCTTTACTGCTTAGCTGTTTAATTAAAATTGTAGCACCAGTATGTCTGTCTAAAGAGTTAGTTCCTTTAAAGATTTCATCGAGTAAAAAGAATACTTTCTCACCTTTATTTGAAGCATTAACAATATTTTTTATTTTTAATATTTCTGCATAAAAGGATGAAATGCTTTTTTCAAGATTGTCATTAGTTCTCATACAGCTATAAAGCTGCATAATTGAGCAGCAAAGCCTTTGAGCACAAACAGGAGCACCAGCGTAAGCAAGCACAAGGTTAATGCCAACTGTTCTAAGCAGAGTGCTTTTGCCAGACATATTTGAGCCAGTTATCAATAGTACAGTTTTAGTATTATTAATATTTAAATCATTACATATTCTTTTATCACCAAGAAGAGGATGACCCATTTTTATGGAAGAAAAATATAGTATATCATCTTGAATCATAGGCATTGTCCAATCTGGATTATCATATTTTATCATCGATAAGCTTGATAAAGTTTCAAATTCACCAATAGTGTCCAGCCAAGTACTTAAATTAGAGCCATATTTTAATTTCCAGTTTTCTAATAATGTTAATAGATGATAGTCAATCATAAAAAGAATATTTAATGCAGCATAGGCCATATTATGTCTGCTGGATAATGTTTCAACTATATTTGATAATTTTTTTATACTAATAGATGCAGCAGTACCATCTTTATCAAAGAGTTTTTTATGAAAATTTTTTAAGCAGGGTGATTTAAAATTATGTTTTTCAATAATCTTAAGCATTTTTTCATAGGCTTTTATATTTTTACTGTATTTTTCTGCCATCATAAATAAAGTTGACCTATTTTCAGATTTTACTTTTAGTATAGCTAATTGAAGCAGTAAAAATAATGTAGGGATATAAAAAGGCAATACTGATGATAGAGAGATTATTGCCAGGGAAATTGTTATTATAGGTAAAATTATAAGTATTATTTTAAAAATAAAATTTGTTTTATAGATAGTTTTGTCTTTAGACCAATTAATGAATTCGTCTGGATTTTCCATAATTTCAGATGTTACAATACTTTCATACATAAACTGTTGTCTCCAGTATAATTTTGATGATAGTTCATTTACAGCTTGCTGCCTTTCATATATATCCTGTTTTGAAAAGCAATTGTCCTCAAGGCAGTTTTTAAGCTTTAATCTTCCTAAATAAGTTTTAGCTTCACATATCCATTGAAATAAAGAACCGATGCCAAAGATATCTAAATCATAAGAATATCTATGATCATAATTTACAAAATCGTCACCACAGTCCTCAAAGCTTTTCCATTCACCCATTAACCTCTTTAATGCTTTTTCATTTATTTCAATTAAAGCAGAAGTGCATTTCTTCTTAAGAATTATTTTGTTATGAATATAAATTAAAAATATGAATAAAATGGAAGCAGCTAATACTGTTGCAATACATAAATAATATAATTTTGATATAAAAAATAAAATAGCTAAAGTCAGTCCAAGTAAAAATGTAATAAGTCTAAGTACACTTATAATATTTGAACTCTTAGTTTGTTTTTTTAAGAGTTTAGTATACTTAGCAAGTCTTTTTTTATATTTATCTTGTGGTGTTAACAATCATAAAATCTCCAATCCGTAAATATATTTTTAAAAACCGCACAGTTCAAATTTACATATTTAATTTTAATATTTTAATATATAAAATACAATAAAAATAAATAATTCAATTATAAAAAAGTTTTTCAAAAAATATAAATTAAATTAATAACTATGAAGGAATTTAAAGAAATTTATTGAATTAATATATTGTATGTAGAAGTTATACTATACTTAGTCACAAAGTTCCATTAAGTCCCTAAAAAGATTACATTGTGCTGAGTAAAATATCCTTGATTTTATAATTTGAAATATATGGGAGATGAATATAAAGTTGAAATCAAAATTTAAAAAAGTTATTATCATAATTTACGTTTCAATTTCAGTAGTATTTATTTTAGCAGGTGGGATATTTGTTCTAGTAAAATTTAAAAATTACTGTCAAAAAACATATAAGGC
>JAUZPN010000168.1 GCA_030705885.1 Bacillota bacterium
AAACCACTTAGATATTCCATCTAGAGAAGCACTTGAAGATGCTCTTTTAAACTATAATGGCACTTTACTTGTTATATCTCATGATAGATACTTTTTAAATAAGGTAATAAATAAAATTTACGAACTTACTGAAGATGGTACAAATTTATACCTTGGAAATTATGATTACTATGTTGAAAAGAAAAAAAATCCTTTGCGTTTTGAAGAAGCTGAAGAACAACAGGGAAAGACAAAAACACAAATTCAAGAAGAAAAAAAGAAAAAAAGAGATATAGAAAAAGCTGAAAAAGAAAAGCAGTTAAAAATAAAAAATATTGAAAAGGATATTTCAGATTTAGAATCATCTTTATTAGAGCTTCAAAATATGCTGTGCAGCGAAGAAGTATATTCAAATCCTCAGAAAAGTGAGGAAATAAGCAAAACAATTTCAGAAAAGCAAAAAAACTTAGAAGGTTTATATGAAGTCTGGGAAGAGATGTTGTAAAATTATTTATGAAATTCTTAGGATCATCTAGTTCCACTAAACTTCTTTTAAAAATTTAGTGGAACCAGATGACAAAGGATATATATGTTATTTAATAAATATCATAATTTTATTTATTAGTGGATAAATTAGTGGAAGTACACAGAGTGCAGGAAGTAAATTTGCAACTTTTATTTTAGTTACTCCCATCAAATTTAATGATAAACCTATTATAATAAGTCCTCCTGCTGCAGTCATTTCATTTATAATTGCAGCAGTAAGGACACTTTTAAGTCCAACTGATGCTAAAGTCAAAGTTCCCTGATAAATAAAAACTGTTACTGCTGATAAAATTACTCCAATACCAAGAGTAGATGAAAATATAATAGATGTTATACCATCTATTATAGATTTCGAGAAAATAGTTTCATATTTTCCTGAAATTCCAGCTTCAAAAGACCCAACTATTGCCATAGCACCTACACAAAAAACAAGGCTGGAGGTAACAAAACCTTCTGAGATTTTTCCTCCCCTGCCTTTTAATTTATTTTCAATACTGTCTCCCAATTGTTTTAATTTTTTATCAATGTCAATTAATTCGCCGATTATTGCACCTATGACTATAGAAAAAATAATCAAAATAATATTTTGTGTCTTTACAGCATCTTGAAGACCTATTAGCAGGACACATAGAGAAATACCCTTCATTATAGTTTCATTAAATCTTTTTGGGATACCGCCTTTTACAAAAACTCCTATTATGCTTCCTAAAATAATTGCAATAGAATTTACAACTGTCGCTAACATGCAGAATCCTCCTGAAAATTTTACTTATTTATTTTTGCTGTATAATCAACTAATTTATTATAATTTTCAATTTCGTCATTATACTCTTCTTTTAAGACAAAAGTAAATGATTCAGGTTTTTTTAAATCAATATCAGCTTCACCTGCAAATACAAAAGTTGCATTTCCAATTAATAATACTGAGTATTCATTTTTATCATTTTTTTGAACATTGCACCTTACCATACCGCCTCTATTTATAACCTTAATATCTTTATTAAATTCATTTATTCCAAGAAGGCAAGATACCAAGCTGGATGCACTCATACCAGTACCACAGGCATTTGTAAGTCCTACACCTCTTTCAAAAGTTTGTACAAATATACATTGTTCACCTATAGGTTTTACAAAACTTGCATTAACACCCTTAGGGAAAATGCTTCTATCTGTATTTGCTTTTTTTGAAACTTCTACTATTTCATCTATATTAATTTCATCAACAATAGAAATTATATGAGGATTAGGAAGACTCACAGCTGTAAATTTATATTTATCAGATAATCCATTTACTAATTCATTAAATAAAGTTTCCTTTTTAAAATTCATTGGTAAATCATTAACATTGAATGATACTGGACTTATTTTAACTTCAAATGTTTTAATATTCTCATAAATATCTTCCACTTTTCTGACAACCAGGTTTTCTTTAAGTGTCTCTATTACCATTTCATCTTTTTTTAAAAGCTCAAAACCATATCTTGTAACACATCTTAATCCATTACCACACATCTCAGGTTCAGTACCATCTGCATTAAATATTCTCATTTTTCCATCAGCAGTTAGGCTTTTCTGAAAAAACAAAATACCATCTGCACCTAATAGTCCATTTCTGTCACATAATGCTTTAGAAAGTACAACTCTATCCTCTTCTGTAAAATTATATTCATTATTATACTCATCAATCAACAAAAAATCATTTCCTGAACCATGACATTTTAATACATTAAATTTCATTTATAAAACACCTCATCATATAAAATACTAACTAACCACCCATTCTAGCCGCAGCACAACCACGAATGAAAATGGCGGAAAGCTATTTTCTAAACTAAACAACTAACAACTATTATACTATGTCCATCAGCAAAGTTCCACTAAATTTCTAAAAGAAGCTTCTCTCCGCTATCATTTATAAATTAAGTAGAACTAAATGTGACGAGGAGAGTATATAACATTGTTAAAAAACTAAGAAATATGATATACTGATATTTAATTAAATTAAAAATATGATATTATTTATAAAGAGGTGGTTTCCCATGGATAAAACAGTTCTAATAGCTGAAGATGAAGGAAGAATGAGAGAACTTATTTCTGACTATCTCAAAAGAGAAGGTCTTAATATAATAGAAGCTTCAGATGGTGAAGAAGCACTAGAAAAATTTAACAATGAACATATAGATTTGATTATACTTGATATTATGATGCCAAAATTAGATGGATTTTCAGTCTGCAGAACTATTAGGAAAACTTCTAATGTCTATATAATTATATTAACCGCTAAAGAAGAGGAATATGATAAACTTCTAGGCTATGAGCTTGGAGCAGATGATTATGTAACAAAACCATTCAGTCCTAAAGTGCTTGTAGCAAAGACAAAAGCATTACTAAAGCGTACAGATGAAACTATTTCAACTATTGAAGGTGTTACAGAAATTAAAGGTGTATCAGTAAATGAACTTTCTCATAGTGTAACTGTAGATGGTGAAGAAATAGATCTTTCACCAAAAGAATATGATTTATTGTTATATCTTATGAAAAATAAAGGAATTGTACTTTCTAGGGACTCTCTTTTAAATAAAGTTTGGGGATTTGATTACTTTGGTGATTTGCGAACAGTAGATACACATATAAAAAGATTAAGACAAAAGCTGCAAAACAAATCAGATATTATTTCTACTGTCAGAGGGAGTGGATACAAACTTGAATAAAGTTAAATCTGTCTTTAAAAAAATATCTCATAATCATAAAAATGCATCAAATAATTTAAAGAAAAGAAGCATAACACTTAAATTGTTTCTTATTACAACATTATTTTTTACAGCTTTCATTACTGTTACTATGATTTTTCAGTCAATATTTATAGGTAGATTTTATTTGTCAGAAAAGACTAAAAAATTTCAAAAATCTTTTAATAGTTTTACACAAGATTATAATAAATATGTTAATAAAAATAATGGTTTAGACCCTCCTGGAGAGTGGTTTGTAGATTATGAATCAAAAAATAATGCTATGATTGCCACATTAAATTTATCTTCTTTCACAATTGGTATGGGACAGAATATTACTGAAAATTATGATGGTAAAGAAATACAAGCATTTGACAGAAATAAAATCACCTCCATAAGAGCTGCAATTAATTTATGGTATAATAATGTAAACTATGCTTTTGATGTTCTTTCTAATAGGAAAACTATTATCTTTAAATCCAACTTAAATTCTTCTGATACTAGCAGTCTTATTTCAATATCACCAGTTATAGTAAATAATGAAGTTACAGAAATATTAATATCTGTTACTTCTCTTCAGCCTATTAGTGAAGCTTCTTCAGTAATAAAAAGCTTTTATATATATTTTTATATATTCGCTATGTTTTTAATTGTTATCTTATCATTTTTTTATTCGAATATGATATCAAAACCTCTAAAATCATTAAATAAAACCGCCAGCCTAATGGCTAATTTAGATTTTTCAGCTAAATGTGATGTTAATTCTTTAGATGAAATAGGTAATCTATCATCAACATTAAATTTTCTTTCTGAAAATCTTGGGAATTCCTTAAATGAACTTCAAAATGCTAATGAAAAATTAAAAGAAGACATTGAAAAAGAGAAACAGCTTGAAGTAATGAGAAGAGAATTTGTCGCTGGAGTTTCACATGAGCTTAAAACACCAATCAGCCTTATAAGCGGCTATGCAGAAGGGTTAAAGGATAATGTTACAAATGGTAAAAAAATAGATTATTATACTGATGTTATAATCGATGAAGCTGATAAAATGAGTATTTTAGTTTCAGATATGCTGGATTTATCTCAATTAGAATCTGGAAATTTCAAGCTGTATATGGATGAATTTTATATTGACAAATTTATTAATTACTTTATTGAAAAGCATAAAGATCGATTACTCAGTAAGAAAATCTTTATAAAGCCATTTATCTCATGCACAAATATATTAGTATCTGGTGATAGATTTAGAATAGAACAGGTTATGAATAATTTACTGAATAATGCTGCTAAATATACACCTCAGGACAAAGCTATAAATATATCTGTTTCACGAATTGAAAATGAAGTTCTTATTGAAGTAGAAAATCCAGGTGAAAAAATTCCAGAAAATGAACTTGAAAATATATGGCATAAATTTTATAAGGTAGAAAAGTCAAGAAACAGAAATCTTGGTGGAACAGGTCTTGGATTGTCTATTGTAAAAAATATATTAACACTCCATAAAAGCAGATTTGGAGCAAGTAATACTGATATGGGAGTTAAATTTTATTTTACATTAAACATTTGTGAAGATGAACAAATATATTAAAAATTAAAAGCTTATGGTTTTATTATCCATAAGCTTTTTTGATTTTATTTAAGCAGAATTGTTATTTTTATGATATAATAAATACTATTGTGTATAAATATATTATTATTTAATTGGAGGAGTCGTTTTATGAGTTATGAAAAAATTCAGCAAATTCCTTCTGCTGAAGAAATTGTTGATTTAATACCATTGAGTGAAGAAATTAAGAAAATTAAGAAATTACGGGATGAAGAAATTAAAAATATCTTTACAGGTAAGGATGATAGGCTTGCATTAATTATAGGTCCATGCTCAGCAGATCATGAAGATTCTGTCTGTGAATATATATCAAAACTTGCATCAATTCAGGAAAAGGTAAAAGATAAAATTCTTATTATTCCAAGAATATATACTAATAAGCCTAGAACTACCGGTGAAGGATATAAGGGTATGCTGCATCAGCCTGATCCAACAAAGGGAGCAAACATGCTTGAAGGAATAAAAGCTATTAGAAAAATGCATATAAAAGCTGTCTCAATCAGCGGCTTAACTTGTGCAGATGAAATGCTTTATCCTGAAAATTACCTATACTTAAGAGACATATTAAGCTATGTTGCAGTTGGTGCTCGTTCAGTTGAAGATCAGCAGCACAGATTAACTGTAAGCGGTATGGATGTTCCAGCTGGAATGAAAAATCCAACAAGCGGAGATTTAACTGTAATGCTTAACTCAATCAAAGCAGCTCAATTAGGCCACACTTTCATGTTTAATGGCTGGGAAGTTAACACTACTGGTAATCCATTAGCTCATGCAGTACTTAGAGGAGCTGTTAATGACTATGGCAGAAATCTGCCAAACTATCATTATGAAGACTTAATTTATCTTGTTAATGAATATAAAGAAAGAGATTTAGAAAACCCAGCAGTTATTATTGATACAAATCATGCAAATTCTATGAAAAAATATTATGAACAGCCTAGAATTGCTTTAGAAGTTATGAGAAACCGTAAGTATTCTGATTCATTAAAAAGCATAATTAAAGGTTTTATGATAGAAAGTTATCTTCTAGAAGGTTCTCAAAAAACTAACGGCTGTGACTTCGGAAGATCCATAACAGACCCTTGTCTTGGATTTGAAGCATCCGAAAAACTTATTTATGATTTAGCAGATTTAGTTTAATTAACGTAATAATT
>JAUZPN010000169.1 GCA_030705885.1 Bacillota bacterium
ATCAGTTGAGACTACACCAGTTCCGCCAACTATAAAAACAGTTTTTACAGAAAGTCTTTTAAGTTCTTTTTGAGCTGAATCACTTAATTTATTTGTTTCAGTAAGGATAATTGGAGCATTGTATTTTTTTGCAAGTGGTGATGCACATAGTGCATCTGGATAGTCTTCGCCTGTTGCAATAACAGCATAATCTGATGTTGTAGTCCATCCTTTATCTGCAATTTTAGCAGCAGTTTCGAATCTGTCAGTTCCATATATTCTATCACTTGTAAAAACTGCATCAGAAGCAGCCTTTACAGGAATAAAGGTTGAAAAGTTGAAAATAGATGCTGCCATAACTGTAGATGTAATTAATGAAATAGATTTTCTTGTTTTGACCATAATTTTAATCACTCCCAAATAATTAATATGTTTTTTAATTTTACAAAATAGTACAACCAATACATAAAAATATTATAATTTTAATAGAAAGTTGTCAATAATCAAATATTATTTTAAAATTGTACGAAAATAATTAATGCGTTTAATTGTACTATGATATATATACACCTAAGAATATAACTTAAAAGAAGAGTAAAAAAATAACGATAAGATTTAAACATCTTATCGTTATTTTTTTACTCTTTATTTATCATAAAGATTCCAGCCTGTATAACCATTGTTTGAATAAGTAATCGCCCATGTATTATCATTCGTTTCTACAGCTAAATCAGCCTTACCATCTCCATCATAGTCTGCTGATACTGGATGTGCCTCTTTACCACCATATCCTAATTCTGGATCAGTAAATGAATTAGTAAAATCCCAACCTGTATAACCATTGTTTGAATAATCAATCAGCCAACTGCCAGCATCCGTTTTTACAGCTAAATCAGCCTTACCATCTCCATCATAATCTGCTGGTACCGGAATCGCAGTAAAATTATAATATCCTGAATTAGTAAAGTCCCAGCTACCATAGCCATTATTTGAATAATCAATTAATCACTTACCATCATATGTTTTTACAGCTAAATCAGCTTTACCATCTCCATCATAGTCTGCTGATACTGGGACAGCCGAAGTATAAATATTTAAAATTGAATAACCATATGAAGTGGCAGCACGTTCAACTACTTTAGTGTAGTCCCAGCAGCCATAATCGTTCTTTGCATAATCAATTAACCATCTACCATCAGTTGCTCTTACACTTAAATCAGCTTTACCATCTCCATCATAGTCTGCTGGCATCGGGTGATAAGTTACATCACCAATTCCTGTCTTAGTAAATTCCCAGCCTTTGAAACCATTAGATGAATAGTCAATTAGCCACCTGCCATCATCCGTTTTTACAGCTAAATCAGCCTTTTTATCCCCATCATAGTCTGCTGGTACTGCATGTGAAGTTGAGCCGCCATATTGTGACTGATTAAAATCCCAGACGTTCGAACTACTTAAACCATTAGATGAAGAGTCAATTAACCAACTGCCCTGACCATCATCTGTTTTTACAGCTAAATCAGCTTTACCATCTCCATCATAATCTGCTGGTACTGGATGGCAAGCTGTACCTCCAATTCCTGACTTAGTAAAATCCCAACCATTGAAACCATTAGATGAATAATCAATTAACCATCTGCCATCATCTGTTTTTACAGCTATGTCAGTTTTACCATCTCCATCATAATCTGCTGGTGCTGGATGAGCAGTTGTACTACCACATCCATATTCAAATACATCCCAACCATTGAAACCATTAGATGAATAGTCAATCAACCATCTACCATCTTTTGTTTTTACAGCAATATCAGACTTACAATCTCCATCAAAGTCTCCTGTTATAGGTATGATAGGTGCAACCGTATTATCTAGAGTGGCAGCCTGTACAGGAACAAAGGTCGAAAAATTGAAAATAGATGCTGTCATAACTGTAGATGTAATTAATAAAATAGATTTTCTTTTTTTGACCATAATTTTAAATCCTCCCTAATAATTAATATATTTTTTTATTCTGAAAACCACTTTCTAATTATATATACACCTATAAGTATAATTTCGTTCGATTTTTTTACAATAATTATAGTTTTTTTTGATGCATTTAAATTCAAATAATTAATGTTCAAATATAAAGGCTAAAGCCATAAAAAGGAACCTGACATAAAATAATATCAGGTTCATTATTTACTAGTTTTAATAACTACTAATTATTTTATAATACAGTTTGGTAAAGCTGCTTTTAATGCATTTATGTCAGTATCAGTAGCTTTAGTATCAGTTAAATAAAGTTCTTTTAAATTTACTAGTTTTTTTAATGGAGTAATATCACTTAAATTCAAATTATAAGAAAGATCTAGTTTTTGCAGATTTGTAAGACCACTAAGATCACTAATATCAGTAAGTTTGCAAGCATCTAAGTTTAGTGTTTGCAGGCTTGTTATAGAATCTATTCCAGATATATCTAATAAATAACTATCTCCAAAATCAAGAATTTTAATATTTTTTAAATTTTTAATAACAGGAATTACTTGCTGTGCTTTTAAATAACTAGAGTCACTACAATTAAAAATTTCTAGGTTTATTAATGAACTTAATGGAGTTTCATCTGAAATATCTGAAAGTTGCAGTGAAAGGTTAGTTAACCCTGTTAAACTATTTAAAAAACTTATATCTGTTTCTTTATTATATCTAATATCAAGGGCACTTAGATTTTTAAGATTTTTTAAGGAACTAAAATCTGATATATTATTAGCACTTAAGTAAATTGATTGTAAATTTGCAAGAGAGCTTATATCTTTTATATCCGTTACTTTATTATATGATAAATTTAAAGATTGAAGGCTTGTAAGATTGCTTAATGCACTAATATTTGTTATTGCATTTATGCTTAAATCAAGGTTCTTTAGTGAAGTAAAGTTTTTTAATTCTGAAATATCAGATAAATTACAGTTATTTAAAATTAAGTCTTGAAGATTAGGTAAGGTGCTTAATGGAGAAAGATAAACATTATCAATTCCACTAGCATCTAAATACTGAAGTTTTTTCAAATTTAATAAAGGACTTAAATCGTTTATTGTATTAGATTTATTATATCCACGAGCTCCTATAATACCTATGTTTAATTTTGTAAGACTAGTAAAGTATTGAATACCATCTAAGTTGCTTATACCCGTTTCGCCTAAATCTAAGTCTGTAATTTTGTCAACATCTTTTTTTAGTATTGGTTCAGAATCCGTTTTGCCTAGTATTTTTTGTAATGTACTTTTTAATGTTGCATCTTCAAATTTGATTTCGAAGTTACCAAAATTTTCTGAAGCATTTGCTAGAAGACTATCACTTACTGCATTTGTGCCACCTATTGCAGTGATATTTTTAATTGAAGTAGTGTTATCATTAACAAAAAATACAGTTGATGGATCAATAGTATTATTTACAAGAAGGATAGGTGTCTTTGAATTAGAAGCAAGGACAGAGGATGCAAGTGCATCAGGAAAATCATTACCTGTAGCTAAATATACATTAGACAAGTCTAAATCCTTTTTAAAATAATTAAGTACAGCAGTATTTGTTTCATATCTGTTTTTTCCAGATAGTCTTACAGGGTTCTTTAAAGAATTTAAAACTGAGTCAGAAACTACACCAGTACCTCCGATAACATAGCTGGTAGTTATTGTTGAGCTGTTATCATTAATGTATTGTTTAATACCATCATCAATTGAGTTTTTATCACTAAGTAAAATAGGATCTCCTTTCATTGCTGCAATTGAAGCAAAAGAAAGAGCATCAGCAAAATCATTTCCTGTTGCAATAGAAATTGCAGATGGCTTATCAAGCTGCTTGGCAACTTTAAGAGAAGTTTCATATCTATTAGCACCAGCAATACGAGTTGGATTAATTCCTAGACTTTTAATTTGGTTTTCTACATCACTTGAAACTGCAGCAGTTCCACCAACTATAAAAACATTTTTTACAGAAAGTCTTTTAAGTTCTTTTTTAGCTGAATTACTTAATATATATGTTTTAGTAAGAATTATTGGAGCATTGTATTTTTTTGCAAGTGGTGATGCACATAATGCATCAGGATAGTCTTCACCTGTTGCAATAACAGCATAATCTGATGTTGTAGTCCATCCTTTATCTGCAATTTTAGCAGCAGTTTCAAATCTGTCAGCTCCAGATATTCTATCACTTGTAAAAACTGCATCAGAAGCAGCTTGTACAGGAATAAAGGTTGAAAAGTTGAAAATAGATGCTGCCATAACTGTAGATGTAATTAATGAAATAGATTTTCTTTTTTTGACCATAATTTTAATCACTCCCAAATAATTAATATATTTTTTATTCTCAAAACTATTTTCTAATTATATATACACCTAAAAGTATAAATTTGTTCGATTTTTTTACAATAAGTATAGTTTAAAATTAAAAAATTTTTTTTAAAAAACAAAGTTCAAATAACAAAGAACAATTAATGATGATTTTCTTCCTATTGTCAGAAAATCTAAATTTATAGATTTCATGAGGCACAAAGGAAATTATGAATATTTGAACTTTGATATTTGAACTTTATAATTTAATTAAATTACATCGCAACTTATTTAAATTATGAATTAAAAGTTAAATGTTTTTAACATAAATATTTGTTGTAAAATTATCTCAATTATAGATTCTAGTTTAAAATATGACAGTTTGGTAAAGCTGTTTTTAATGCATTTAATGCAGTTGGGTCAAGTGGTGGATTATTTTGTGATAAATCAAGTGTTTTTAATTTCGTAAATTTATTAAAAAATGATAAATCTGTTATACTATTTCTTGCTAAATAAAAGTAAGTTAAATTTGTAAGGTTACTTAAATAAGATAAATCTACTAAGTTGTCTCCAGATAGAGCAAGGTCAGTTAAATTTGTAAGGTTACTTAAAGGAGATAAATCTTTTATTGAAGTATCTACTAAACCAAGGATGGATAAATTTGTAAGATTACTTAAAGAAGTAAAATCAGATATATTATTTTCTGATAAATCAAGTTGAGTTAGATTTTTAAGATTATCCAAAGGAGTTATGTCTGTTATGTTATTAGAAGATAAAGTAAGTGTAGTTAAATTTGAAAGCTTACTTAATGGTGTTAAATTAGTTATTTCGTTATTATCTATATAAAGTTTAGTTAGACTTGTAAGATTATTTATAGGACTTAAATCAGTTATTTTATTGTTTGATAAATCAAGTTGAGTAAAGTTGTTTGTAATATTACTTAGTGGAGTTATCTCAGTTATTTTATTGTTTGATAAATCAATTTTGGTAAGGTTTGTAAGGTAACTTAAAAATGATAAACTTTCTATGTTATTATATTCTAAGGAAATATCTGTTAAGTTTTTAAGTTTATATAAAGGAGAAAAATCAGTTGTTTTGTTCGCTGATAAATCAAGATTATTTAAATTCATAAGATTACCTAAAGCAGTTAAATCAGTTATATTGTTATATGATAAATCAAGATAAGTTAGATTTGTAAGGTTAGTTAATGGCGTTAAATATTTTATATTATTAAATTGTAAATTAAGTGAAGTTAAGTTTTTAAGAAATTGAATTCCTTCTAAGCTGAATATATTTTTTTCGTTTAAATTTAAGGTCGTTATTTTATCAGTCTCTTTTTTTAATATTGGTTCACCATCTTTTTTATTTAGAGCTTCATCCATTGCATTTTGTAAATTTGTGTCACGAAATGAAATTACATGGTTTACAAAATTTTCCGAAGCATCTTTTAGAAGTTCATCACTTATTGCATTTGTGCCGCCTATTGCGGTAATATTTTTAATTGAAGCAGTGTTATCATTAACAAAAGATATTGTTGAAACATCAACACCAGAATCAATAAGAAGGATAGGTGTCTTTGAATTAGAAGCAAGGACAGAAGATGCAAGTGCATCAGGAAAATCATTACCTGTAGCTAAATATACATTAGACAAGTCTAAATCCTTTTTAAAATAATTAAGTAC
>JAUZPN010000017.1 GCA_030705885.1 Bacillota bacterium
AAGCAAGGGGTATAGTGAGTTTACAGCAATAAAAGATATAAATCTTGAAGTAAAAGCAGGTGAATTTATAACTCTTGTTGGACCAAGCGGTTGTGGGAAGTCAACATTTTTAGACATTCTTTCAGGATTATCAAAGCCTACCTCAGGAGAATTATATATTGATGGAAAGTTAGTAACAGGTCCTGCTTTGGACAGAGGAATAGTATTACAAGGTTATGCTTTATTTCCTTGGAGAAACGTTAGAAAGAATATTGAGTATGGGTTAGAGTTAAAAAAAGTTCCTAAAAAAGAGAGGTATGAAATTAGCCAAAAGTTTATTGAATTAGTAGGCTTAAATGGCTTTGAAGACAGGTATATACATGAATTATCAGGAGGAATGAGACAAAGGGTTGCTATTGCAAGGGCACTTGCTTATGATCCAGAAGTACTTTTGATGGATGAGCCTTTTGCTGCTGTTGATGCACAGACAAGAGAAGTGCTTCAGGAAGAACTTCTTAGAATATGGGAAGAAACTAAAAAAACTATTGTATTTATAACTCATAGTATTGAAGAAGCAGTATTTTTAGCAGATAAAGTAGCTGTTTTATCCGCAAATCCAGGTAGTGTAAAAGAAGTGCTTAAGGTTGATTTACCTAGACCTAGAAAGCTTGGAGATGTGAGAAGTTCACCTGATTTTAACTGGATTAGTCATAAAGTTTGGGAACTTTTACACAATGAAGATCAAGTTAGTAAGGAAATTAGACCAGCTTCTTCAAATAAGAATATTGCAGATGAAATTTCACCAGAAGTAAGTTTATAATTTTATTAAATGTATATAATTCGTATTTTTTAATTATGTTAACTATATTAATATAAATTATTATAATTGTATTGATAAATATAAAGTTTTGTAGTAAAATATACTAAACAGATAGGAATGATAAAATAATTTATGCATATATTAAAAACTATTTTATTATAAAAAATAACTAATATAGTTTTTATACAATAGTAATGTAGGTATAATTTTAAAATATATTTAAAATTTAAAAAAAGATAGGAGGGTTGAGTATATGGCAATTAACTTAAATAGGTCAGAAGCGGTAATAAGAGAAAAAAGACTAAAGTCTATTATAGGATATACGGGTACAGTAAAAGATATTTTAGAAAAAACAAAATCAGGATGTTTAAAGAATAGATCAAGGAGTTTTACTCAAACTACAAACTGCAGCTCTGGGTGTGCACAATTTTATTTGTCTACCATTACAGATGCAGCAGTAGTAAACCACGCTCCAATTGGATGCTTATCGGATGCAGTAGGAGCAGACGTTGGATATAAATGGGGACAAAATATGAGGAATTGGGAAAAGAAAAGTATTAATGTTATAAATACAAACATGTCTGAAGAAACTACTGTATTTGGCGGCAGAAAAATATTAAAAGCAGCCATATTTGAAGCGTATAGAAGATTTAAGCCTAAAGCAATTTTTGTAACTACATCATGTGCATCAGCTATTATTGGGGATGATATAGATAGTCTTGTGCAGGAGGCTGAAGAGGAAATAGGAATACCAGTAGTACCAGTTTTTTGTGAAGGCTTCAGATCTCAAATTTGGGCATCTGGCTTTGATGCTGCATTTCAGGCACTTTTAACAAGAATTATTAAACCACCTGTTAAGAAGAGACCAGAGCTTGTGAATTTAATTAATTTTACTGCAAGTGGCAGTGAAATAATTAAAAAAATCTTTGACAGGCTAGGTTTAGTTCCACAGTTTGGTATACCATTTAGTTCAATTGATGAAATATCAAGAATGTCTGAAGCAGCAGCTACAATTAGCGTGTGCGGTACTTTAGGTGGCTATTTTGGTAATGCGTTAGAACAAAAATATGGTGTGCCATATGTTACAGCACTTCAGCCTCATGGAATAAAAGGTATAGAAGACTGGCTTAGAAATTTAGGTTCTATATTAAATAAAGAAAAAGAGGTAGAGGAATATATTTCAGAAATGCAGGAAACTATAAAGCCTGAACTTTCAAAGCTTAGAGAAAAGCTAAAGGGTAAAAGAGCAGTAGTAGGTATGGGACCTAGCTTTTCGCACAATTATATACGATTATTAGAGGAATTTGGTATAGATGTTGTATGGGGATTGTCTTGGCACTATGATGCATTGCATGATCATGGAGGATGTCCTAGCTGTACTTTGGAATTAGAGAAAAGCGAAAAGGATGTAAATATAAGTGTAAATGATCAGCAAAATCATGAGTTAGTAAATATATTGAGAAAATATAAACCAGATATATTTATTGGGAGGCATCCAGGTCAAAGTGTGTGGGCGATAAAAATGGGAATACCATCAATAATGGTAGGGGATGAGTATAGTGCTTTTGGTTACGAAGGTACTATAGAGTTTGGTTATAGAATTTTAGATGAAATAACAAATAGCAATCTTGCAAAAAATCTTTCAAAGAGAATTACATTGCCATACACAGAATGGTGGTTGGAGCAGGAGGAATTTACATTTTTAGAAAGAGAGGCGAAATAATGGCAGAAGCAGTAGAGCAAATAAGACATGTATGCACACTTGGAGCTTTTGAATCAGTTTTAGCAATAAATAGAGCAGTACCTATACTGCATGCAGGACCAGGATGTGCAGCAAAGTTATGGATTACATTAGGAGTTGATAATGGATGTCAGGGATCAGGGCATTCAGGAGGACACGCAATTCCATGTACAAATGCTTCAGAAAAGGAAGTTGTATTTGGAGGAATAGAAAAGCTTAGAAAAGAAGTGGACAATGCTTTTCGTGTTATAGATGCAGACCTTTTTGTAGTATTAACAGGATGTACTTCGGATATTGTTGGTGATGATGTAGGAGAAGTAGTAAGAAAATATCAAAAGCAAGGGAAACCTATTATATATGCTGAAACAGGAGGTTTTAAGGGTACTAATCTTCAAGGTCATGAATTTATAATTGATGCACTTATAGACCAATATCTTAAGCCTTCTGAAGAAAAAGAGCAGGGACTAGTAAATATTTGGTCTGTAGTTCCTAACCAGAATACATTCTGGGTTGGAGACATTGAACAAATCAAATCATTAATTTCATCTATAGGTCTTAAACCTAATATTATATTTGGTTTAGAAAGCGGAATTGATGCTATTGATAAAATACCAAAAGCACGATTTAATTTATTGATATCGCCTTGGGTTGGACTGAAAAATGTTCAACATCTTGAAGAAAAATTTGGAACACCATTTCTTCATTATAAGACATTACCAATAGGACCTACAGAAACTTCTAACTTCTTAAGAGAAGTAGGAAGCTTTGCTGGTATAGATTCTGAAGCTGTTGAAAAAGTTATTAAGAAACAAGAAGATAGATATTATTATTTTATAGAAAGAGCTGCAGATGTGCTTTTAGAAACTCGTCTGTTACCAAAACATTTTGTTACTATAGCAGATAGTATTTATTCTTTAGGAATTTCTAAATTTTTAACTAATGATTTAGGTTTAATTCCAGATACTCAATATATAACTGATAATGCCCCAATAGAATATAGAGAAAGCATAGCTTCAGAATTTAAATATTCAAATGATATAACAGCAGAAGTAAAGTTTTCTAATGATGGCGGCAGTATTGAAGAAGAGCTTAAAAATACTAAGTTCAGAAGCAGACCATTAATTATAGGAAGTGGATGGGATAGAGTTGTATCAAGAGAGATTCATGGATATCAACTATCTGTTGGAACACCAGTTACTGATAGAATGGTACTGAGCCGCACCTATGTTGGATATGAAGGGGCTCTGCGTTTGACAGAGGATATATATACAGTAGTATTACAAGATTTTCAATAAAAACTTATAAAAATTAGCATTGGTTAAATGGCTTTTCAAAAATAAAGATGCAAAAATTTTTGCATTATATAATATATTAAAATTTTGAAAGCCTTAAACAAAATATATAATAACATTATTAGGAGGATTCATATCATGAGACAAGTGGCAATATACGGAAAAGGTGGTATTGGTAAATCAACTACTACTCAAAATCTTACAGCTGGATTAGCTGAATTAAATAAAAATATAATGGTTGTAGGCTGCGATCCAAAAGCAGATTCAACAAGATTATTACTTGGAGGTCTTGCACAAAAATCAGTATTGGATACTTTGAGAGAAGAAGGAGAAGATGTTGATTTAAATTCTATTTTAAGAAGAGGTTATGCAAATATAAGATGCGTTGAATCTGGTGGACCAGAACCAGGAGTGGGTTGTGCAGGAAGAGGAATTATAACATCAATTAATATGCTTGAACAATTAGGTGCATATACAGATGAATTAGATTATGTATTTTATGATGTATTAGGAGATGTTGTGTGCGGTGGATTTGCTATGCCTATACGTGAAGGAAAGGCACAGGAAATTTATATAGTTGCAAGTGGAGAAATGATGGCATTATATGCAGCTAATAATATTACAAAAGGTATTAAAAAATATGCAAGCAGCGGCGGAGTAAGATTAGGCGGAATAATCTGCAACAGCAGAAAAGTTGATAATGAATTAGAGCTTCTTCAAGCTTTTGCTAAAGAACTAGGAAGTCAGCTTATACACTTTGTTCCAAGAAGTCCATCAGTTACAAAGGCAGAAATCAATAAGAAAACAGTTATTGATTATGATCCTACATCAGAACAAGCAGATGAATATAGAACATTAGCAAAAAATATAGACAATAATGATATGTTTGTTATTCCAAAACCAATGACACAAGATAGATTAGAGCATATTTTGCTTGAATATGGATTAAGTGATTAAGTGATTAAGATGGTTAAAGACTGAACTTAAAATTAAAGTTCAGTCTTTATTTAAATAAAAATAGATTATTAAATCTATTTCAAAAACAAATTTATTTTATGAGAGGTGATTAAGTAAATGTCCATTAATTTAAAATCTAGTCAAGCAGTGATAAGAGAGAAAAGACTTAAATCTATAGTAGGATATAAAGGAAGTATAAAGGATTTAACTAATAAAGCTCAATCAGGATGTATAAAGAATTCATTAAGAGGGTTTACTCAAGCTACTAACTGCAGTTCTGGCTGTGCACAAGGACACTTATCAAGTATTTTAGATGCTGCTATAGTTAATCATGCACCAATTGGGTGTGTTTCTGAAATTGCTGGTGCCAATGCTTCATTTAGATGGGGACAGTCGATTAGAAATTGGGAAAGAAAAAATGTTCAGATTATTAATACCAATATGTCAGAAGGAGCTACAGTTTTTGGTGGTTCAAAAATATTAAGAGAAGGAGTAAGAAAGGCATTTAAAAGATTTAATCCTAAAGTAATATTTGTGACAACATCCTGTGCATCAGGAATTATAGGAGATGATATTGATAGTATAACAGGTGAGTTAGAAGAAGAATTAGGAATTCCAATTGTACCTGTATACTGTGAAGGATTTAGGTCTCAAATTTGGGCTTCAGGTTTTGATGCGGCATTTCATGCATTATTAACTCGTGTTATAAAACCACCTAAAGAAAGCCATCCTGAAATTGTTAATGTAATTCAATTTAATGGCAGCGGAAGAGATGAAGTAACAAGAATTTTTGGTAAATTAGGTTTAGTTCCAAGATTTGGTATACCATATAGTACAATAGGACAGATTGAAAAAATGTCTGAAGCAGGTGCTACAATTAGTGTATGTGGAACTTTAGGCGGATATTTAGGAAATGGACTTCAGCAAAAATATGGAGTGCCTTATGTAACAGCTTTACAGCCTCATGGTATTTTTGGTGTAAATGACTGGCTTACAAAGTTAGGAAGCGTTTTAGGAAAAGAAAAAGAAGTTGAAAAATTAATTAAAGAAGAAACAGAAAGAATATTACCTGAATTAGCAGAAATTAGAGAGAAACTTAAGGGTAAAAAAGTAGTAGTTGGAATGGGACCAAGTTTTTCACATAATTATATACGATTGCTGCAGGAATATGGAATGGATGTAGTGTGGGGAATATCATGGCATTATGATGCTCAGCATGATCATGGCGGCTGCCCTAATTGTTCTAAGTATTTAGCTGGTGAAGATCAGGATATTCCAGTTAGTGTTGGTGATCAGCAAAATCATGAAGTATTAAATCTTTTATCAAAAGTTAAGCCTGATTTATTTATTGGAAGACATCCAGGAATGTCAGTATGGGCAACAAAAATGGGAATTCCTACAGTTATGGTAAGTGATGAATATAGTGCATTTGGATATAATGGAACAATATCATTTGGTTATAGATTAATTGATGCTATTGCAAACAATAATCTTGCACGTAATTTATCTAAAAAGATAAAGCTTCCTTATACTGATTGGTGGTTTGAACAAGAGCCATTTCATTTCCTTGAGCAGGAAGAAGGCAAGAAAACAGATAGTTTAGCTTAAATATACTGTGTTTGGTCACAAAGTTCCACTAAATTATAAAAGAAGCTTCTCTCTGCTATCATTTATAAATTAAGCGGAACTAAATGTGACGAACAAAGTATAGTGTAATATAAAAGCTCCTCACATTTATTGTGGGGAGCTTTTATATTTAAAATAACTTAAAAGTAAATGTGAATTTGACGTAAATCTTTTTGTAAAGTTTTTTTGTCTTCATCACTTATATTATTTCCACTTAAAAATAAATAATATAAGTGTGTTAATTTCTTTAATCCAGTAATATCACTAATTTTATTATCCTGAAGATAAAGCTCCGTTAGATTATCTAAACCCTTTAAAGGTAAGACATCAACAATTTTATTAGATTCTAAATGCAGCAGCTGTAAATTTGTTAAATTACTTATTATACTTATATCAGTAATCTCATTAGAAGATAAATTTAAATTATATCTTAGAGAAGTTACTTCTTTTAGAGAAGATATGTCTTTAATATGATTAAAGGATAAATCTAAAGAATTTATTTGCTTTAGTCCAGCTATTGCGCTAATGTCAGAAACATTATTACCTTCTAAATTTAAAACCTGTAGAGAAGAAAAACTGTTTATAGTCGAAATATTATTTATTGCATTTCCATATAAGTTTAAATATTTCAATTTATTTAATGAGTTTAATGTGCTTATATCAGTAAGTTTATTATTGCCTAAGTCAACATCATATAGATTACTCAAATCCTTAAGTGAAGAAACATCATTAATATTATTATCAGATAAATTCAAGAAAGTTAAATTTTTTAAAGATTTTAAATCGCTTATATCAGTAATGTTATTATCCTGTAAACCTAGATTTAATAAATTGGTTAAGTTTTTAAGAGAACTTATATTGCTTGATTTTGTATTTGCTAAATAAGCTTCTTTTAAGTTTTTCAAAGTGCTTATAGGTTCTAAGTTTGTTATAGGATTTTCAGAAAAATCAACAAATTCTAAATTTTCAAAATTTTCAAGCCCACTTAAATCACTAATATTCTGTTTGCTAGCATATAAAGATTTAACATTAAGTACATCCTCTTTATGTATAGTGCCAGTTGGTTTATCTATAGTAGATCTTATAAAGTCTTCAAAAATTTTATCTTTAAAGACAATTTCTTTGTTATCTGATATACCTTGTACATCTACAGAAAAGACAGCTTTCTTACTCGAGCCATCTACACTTGTTGCAATTATTTTAGTAGAACCGGAACCTACGCCTGTAACAATACCATTATCTACAGAAGCAACACTAATATTTTCTGATGACCAAACAACAGATTTGTTCTTAGCATTATCAGGAGAAACTGTTGTTTTTAGTGTTAAGCTATTTCCTACTTTTAATTTACTTGAAGTTTTATCAAGCTTAACCGAAGAAACTTCAACTCCTGAGTCTTTAGGAGTATTAAATTTAATTAATACAGGAATAGCAATTAAAACAAGTATAATAACAGCAATTATTATAATTTTAGTTTTTAGTTTTTTCAAAGTAACCCCTCCAATATATAAATTTACTATTATTATAACATTTAAATGTAAAAAAATCTACAGTTATCTTATAAGAATAGTAGTATAAATTTTAGACATACTATCCTCTGCACAAAGTTCTGATAAATTTCTAAAAAAGCTTCACCTTGCTATCATTTGTAATATTTATAAAATAAAATTTTTGTAACCACATAAAAAATATTTTTAATGTGTAATACTATAATAGATGTCATGCATACTTTGACATGCACGGTTTAATAATTATATAATAAAATTGCTGCTAATGCAGATTAGATTAATATAATAAAAAAACTATGTTGATTTTTTAAAAAGGAGATTAAAAATATACTATTCTCTGGCACAAAGTTCCAATAAATTTCTAAAAGAAGCTTCTCCTCGCTATCATTCACAAATTAATTGGAACTAAATGTGCCTGAGGAAAGTATATATAGAGGGGAGCATGATTATTCTTGTCATTTCTCAAGTTATTTGAACATAATAAGAATAAAAATTCTAAAAAACCAAGAAATGAATCACTTATATCATTGCTTATACGAATAAAAGAGGGTGATAAGAAGCTCAGGGAAGAATTTATTTCCAGTTACAAACCATTTATTTTAAGTGTAATTGCATCTATTTTTGGTAAGGGAATTGATACTGAAAATAGTGATGAATATAGTTTAGGTCTTGAAGCGTTTAATAATGCAATAGATAAATATGATGTATATGCAGACTCTAGCTTTATTATGTTTGCAGAACAAGCAATAAAATGGAAGTTGTATGATTATATAAGAAAGAAGAATAAAACAATTAAAGAATATCCGTTTACGTATTTTGAAAATGAAGAAAATGGAGCATTTGAAGAAACGATTGTATCTTCAAATAGTGTATATGAATTTGAAGATGCAGAATCTAATGAAGAAATTCTATTGTTTGAGAAAAGACTTTCAGAATTTGGAATATCAATTATGGACTTAGCTGACAATCAGCCAAAACATGAAGATACAATAAGACTTTGTATAACAATTGCAAGAGTTTTGGCAACAGATGAAGAGTTATATAATAAAATGTTAAAAAATAAAAGTATACCAAGAAATGAGTTATTAAAAAAAGTTAATGTACACATTAGGACAATTGAAAATCATAGGAAATTGATTATTGCAACTAGTTTGATTTTTAGGAGTAAGCTTGAAAATTCAAAAATGTGTTTGAATTATATGGTAAGAGGGGATAAAGAAAATGGATAATTTTGGGTACGTATATAAAATATATGGAAATAAGGCAGTTATCCTTACTTCGTCTAAAGGCTTTATTAAAATAAAAAAAAGCACAGAATTAAAATTAGGGTATAAGGTTTATTTTGAAGAAAAAGATATAATAAAACCAAATAAGAGGATTTACTACTTTACTTCAGTAGCTGCAACCTTTTTTATTGTATTTATGAGTATTCGTTTTTTGATGGGTATTGGGAGCGTATATGGTTATGTTGATGTTGATATAAATCCAAGTATAGATTTTGCAGTAAATAAGGAATATGTAGTGGTGAAGGCAGCACCATTGAATAGTGATGCTCAAAAAATACTAAAAAGTTATAATTTTAAGGGAAAACATTTAGATGATGCAATAACAGTATTATTAACCAAATCTGAAGAATATGGATATATTAAAACTTCTGATAATAATGTTATTGTATCTATGTCTTTAGATAGAAATTCTAAGAAAAACGATTCATCAGCTGATGAAAATAAACTGAAAGTATTTGTTAATGATATAAAAGCATTAAATAAAGGAAATATCACCAAACAAGTTTTACTTGTAAATTATGATGAAAGAATTGAAGCAAAAAAATATAATCTTTCAATGGGAAAATATTTTATGTATTTGAAGGCAAAAGAGAAAAATAGTAATATTACTATTGATGAAGTAAAAAGACTAAATAATACTCAGTTGCTAGAAGCTGCAGGGGTGATTTTAGATTCATCGTATATAAAAAATAATAAGCAGGCAGATTCATCAAATATTCAAAATAAAGAAGAACCAACTCCTTCAATTAGTAATCAAATAAGTGAACCTGAAAATAATTCAAAAACAACTCCAACTGTCACAAAAGCTCCAACTATAATACCTACACCTATAGTTATACCATCAGTATCTATAACGCCTACTGCAATACCTACAGTACCTGTTACTCCAGCTAGTGTAGTGCAATACGATTTTGAAAATGATAATGTAAGTAATTATACTATAAGTACAGTTGAAAATTCAAAAGTCGCTAATAGTAGGGCAACTTTAAAAATTACATCAAATAGGAAATATAGTGGTACTTATAGTATGGAAGAGAATATTATATTTGATGGTGATATTATATTTAATGTAAATAATATAAAGCCTGGGATAACAGCAGGCAAAACTATTACTTTTTATGTATTTATTCCAGGAATTAATATAAAGCAAATGTCTCCATTTATTGAAGATAGTGATGGAAATTATTATTATAACTGGGTGGAGTGCTCTAAATTAGATCTTAGCAAGTGGAATGGGTATACATTAACAGTTCCCTCAAATGTAAAAACTCCTATTAAGGCATTAGGTCTTAAAGCTCAAACTGATGGAGTTTATAGTGCACATATATATATTGATGATATTTCATGGCCTGTAAATTAACATAAAATAATATACTTTGAAAGATATAAAAGCATACGTTATAACGGATTTTTTCAATAGTCTGTTATAATGTATGCTTTTCAAATTAAAAAAAATTTTTTGCAATTACTTGATTTTAAACACATTAAAAAAATTTTTGACTCGTAATTTATATCAGTAAACAAGTTATTATTTAAAAAAGGAGGGAAATTAGTTACTATAAAAAATTTTTATAGGTGGGAGAAAGATTAAAATTATAAATAGTATTAGGAATAGAAATTAAAAAATATAAAAAGGAGATTATTAATATGGTTAAATCAAAATTGAAATTGAAATATATGAGTTTGATATGTGTTTTTACATTTATTTTATCTGTTTTAGAAATAATGCCACAACAATGTGTAACAGTATTAGCAGGTGATGCTACAGGTACCACAGCAAGCATATCAGATATTTTAAAAAATCAGCGTCCAGATGGTGGATGGATAAAATATTATGATCAAACAGATGGAGAATGGGGAAAATCAACTATTGATAATAAAGCAACTTATACAGAAATAAGAAGATTAGCAGCCGAATATACAAAAACAAAGAATAGCACATATTCTAATGCAGCTTTAAATGGAATTAAGTTTTTATTAAATATGCAATATAGTAATGGGGGTTGGCCTCAAGTTTATAAAAGTACAGGTTATCATACACATATTACTTATAATGATAATGCAATGATTAATGTAATGTTTCTTTTAGATGAAGTTTCAAAGAGAACAGGTGATTTTTCATTTGTAGATAGTAATACAGCTAATAGCTGTAAGACAGCAGTTGATAAAGGTGTAGACTGTATACTAAAAACTCAGGTTAATGTTAATGGAAAATTAACAGTTTGGGGGCAGCAACATGACGAAGTAACTCTAAAGCCTGCTGGAGCAAGAGCATATGAGCTTCCTTCCCTTTGCACTAGTGAAAGTGTAGGTATTATAAATTTCTTAAAAACTAGACCTACTACTCCTGAAATAGCTGCTTCTATTAAAGCTGCTGAAGATTGGTTTAATTTGGTAAAGATTACTGGAATAAAAGTAGTTAAAACAAGTAATGATGTTATAGTTGTAAAAGATCCTAGTGTAACTACTCCTATATGGGCTCGTTTTTATGAAATCGGAACTAATAAACCTATATTTGTAGGGCGTGATGGTGTAGTAAAATATGAACTTAAAGATATTGATCAAGAAAGAAGAACAGGATATGCATGGTATGGAAATTGGGGCTTAAAGATATCTAATAGCCCAGTACCAACAGCAGCACCAAAACCAACAGTAACACCAACAGTATCACCAAAACCAACAGCTGTACCAACAGTATCACCAAAGCCAACAGCAGTACCAACAGTTACACCAAAGCCAACAGCAGCACCAACAGTTGCTCCGACACCAACAGCTGCTGGAAGTATTCAAGTAAAAATGTTTAATGGAACTACAGCTTCATCAACTAACTCAATTAGTCCTAAATTTACATTAACAAATACAGGAAAGACAGCTATTAATTTATCAACTGTAAAAGTAAGATATTATTATACTATTGATGGAGATAAGTCGCAAAGCTTCTGGTGTGATTGGTCAACTATTGGAGCAAGTAATGTTACAGGTAAAATGGTAAAAATGACTACACCTAAAACTAATGCTGATTATTATGTAGAAGTAGGTTTTGCAAGTACTGCTGGAAGTTTGAATCCAGGTGCTTCAATTGAAGTGCAGGTAAGAGTATCTAAATCGGATTGGTCAAATTACACACAAATAAATGATTACTCTTTCAATTCTACAGCAAGTAATTATGTAGTATCAAACAAGGTTACAGCGTTTGTAGGTAATTTACTTAGTTTTGGAGTAGAACCTTAGGTTAAAATAAGAGATATACTATCCTCGGTCACAAAGTTCCAATAAATTTCTAAAAGAAGCTTACCCTTGCTATCATTCACAAATTAATTGGAACTAAATGCGACGAGGAAAGTATAAGTAAGATTCTAAATTGAAATTATTGTCTATCCGTTATTAATATTATTAAAGTAAAGGAGAATAAATTATTATGGAAAATAAGTTTAAAAAATTTTCAATTGCAATGACTACTGCATTTTTTATGTTTTCGTCTACTGCTGGAATGTTCCCAACGATTACTGCTTCAGCTGTGACTACAAATCCAACTACACGTCAAATGGAGAAGCTTGATAGGGGAGTTACTGCAGTTAAAGTAGATAAGGGTGTATTTGTAAGCTGGCGTATATTAGGTACTGAGTTCAATGGTGTTAATTTTAATTTATATCGTGACAATGTAAAAGTTAATACCTCTCCAATAACTACAAGTAATTTTATTGATTCTTCAGGAACAGCATCATCAACATATACAGTAAGTGCAATTGTTAATAATGTTGAGCAGACAAAATCAACACCAGTAAAAGTATTAGCTAACAATTATCTTTCAGTTGCTCTTCAAAAACCTCAGGGAGGTACAACACCAGATAAGGTAAGCTATACTTATAGTGCAAATGATATGAGTGTAGGTGATGTTGATGGTGATGGACAGTATGAACTCATAGTAAAATGGGATCCATCGAATTCTAAAGACAATTCACAAAAAGGATATACTGGAAATGTATATCTTGATGCTTATAAATTAAATGGAACTAAATTATGGAGAATAGATTTAGGAAAAAATATCCGTGCAGGTGCTCACTACACCCAATTTATGGTTTATGACTTAGATGGTGACGGAAAAGCCGAAGTTGCCTGCAAAACTGCAGATGGTACTGTAGACGGCACAGGAAAAGTTATTGGAAATGCTTCTGCTGATTATCGTAACAGTTCTGGATATATATTAAGCGGTCCTGAATATTTTACTATATTTGAAGGTAAAACAGGTAAAGCACTTAGTACTACTAATTATGATCCTCCTAGAGGAACTGTTTCATCATGGGGAGACAGCTATGGTAATCGTGTTGACCGTTTCCTTGCATGTATAGCGTATCTTGATGGAGTACATCCAAGTATAGTTATGTGTCGTGGATACTATACGAGAACAGTATTAGCAGCATATAACTGGAGAAACGGAACCCTTACAAAATTGTGGAGGTTTGATTCAAATGATTTTGGTAACTCATCATATGCAGGCGAAGGAAACCACAATTTAAGTGTAGGTGATGTTGATAATGATGGTAAAGATGAAATAATTTATGGTGCATGTGCTATTGATGATAATGGCAAAGGAATGTATACTACAGGTTTAGGACATGGAGATGCTATGCACTTAGGAGATTTAGATCCAGATCACCCTGGACTTGAAGTGTTTGATATTCATGAAGACAAGCCTAGTACTGAATTACATGATGCTCAAACTGGAAAGATTCTTTGGAAGGTACCTGCATCTTCTGATGTAGGCAGAGGATTATGTGCAGATATAGATCCTACCCATAAAGGTGAAGAAATGTGGTCAATGGCTCAATATTCATTATTTGATGCTAAAGGAAATGTTATAGCTAACAATCGTCCTTCAGTAAACTTTGCAATATGGTGGGACGGTGATTTAAGCCGTGAACTTCTTGATGGAAACAGTATCTCTAAATGGGATTATAAAACAAGCAGGGCAAATACCATACTTACAGCTAGTGAATGTTCATCAAATAATACTACAAAAGCTACTCCTTGTTTGCAGGCAGATATTTTTGGAGACTGGAGAGAAGAAGTAATCTGGAAGACAACTGATAGTTCTGCACTGCATATATATACAACTACAGATTTAACAACTACTCGTTTATATACACTTATGCATGATCCTGTTTATAGATTAGGTATTGCATGGCAGAATGTAGCTTACAATCAGCCTCCACATACAGGCTTCTATTTAGGAACAGATACAACAAGTATTCCAACTCCAAATATTTATTATCCTGGTACAACTAATACACCTACACCAACAGCTGTGCCGACATCAGCACCAACAGTTGCACCAAAGCCAACAGCAGTACCAACGGCAGCACCAACTGTTACGCCAAAGCCGACAGCAGTGCCAACAGCAGCACCAACAGTTACACCAAAACCAACAGCAGTACCAACAGTTGCTCCGACACCAACAGCCGCTGGAAGTATTCAGGTAAAAATGTTTAATGGAACTACAGCTTCATCAACAAATGCTATTAATCCTAAATTTACAATAACAAATACAGGAAAGACAGCTATTAATTTATCAACTGTAAAAGTAAGATATTATTACACTATTGATGGAGATAAGTCGCAAAGCTTCTGGTGTGATTGGTCAACTATTGGAGCAAGTAATGTTACAGGTAAAATGGTAAAAATGACAACACCTAAAACTAATGCTGATTATTATGTAGAAGTAGGTTTTACAAGTACTGCTGGAAGTTTGAATCCAGGTGCTTCAATTGAAGTACAGACAAGAGTATCTAAATCGGATTGGTCAAACTATACTCAAACAAATGATTACTCTTTTAATTCTACAGCAACCAGTTATATTGTTTCAAACAAGGTTACAGCATTTGTAAATGACTCACTTTCTTTTGGAATAGAACCTTAGTACATCAAAAATAAGGCGTAGTTCAAAATTTGCTCAAGTATTACTTTTAATCTATTAGGATTAATAATTAGATATTTTAACTTTTGAACTACGCTAAAAATAATTTATTATAGGGAGATAAGTTTATGTTAAAAAAATTAATTTGTATAGTATCTTGTGCTGCAGTGCTATCAACAATGCCTTTTAGTTCATTACCATTACTTGCAACAAATTTGAAAACGACTACAACAAGTTCTAATGTGTGTCAGGCTGCTGTTTTAAATCAGGCTGATAAAAGAATTCGAGTTGATATAAATCCTAATGTTAATGGACTTACTAATATGTATACTGATTTCTGGAATAACTGGGTAGTAACTAGTGGAACATCTGCTCAGACAACTTATAAAGGAGTTACTTTTAAATTAAGCAATGGAGGAAGCACTGGTACTGGTATAAAATCAGGATGGTATAAAGGACTTATACAATCATCATTAGATAGTCCAACATTAACTCTTGATGGTGTAACTGTTGACAGTGCAGCTTCAGGTGGAGTAATAAAGTTAGAAATATCAGGACTTTCCGCAGGGACACATACACTTACAACATATCATAGTTTTTATGATAGTGTAAGTGGAAGTACTATGTCACTTTCAGTTGATGGTACAATCAAAGCAACTGGTATAAAAGGACCTACTCGTGTAACAGATGATGATAATGCAGGAAAAGCTTATGTTTCATTTAATGCACAAGCTGGTAAGACTGTTACTGTATTAGTAAAACCTGAAGGTAATGGAACATATAATAATGCAGTTTTAAATGCTTTTGAAATTGATGGAGTTAATCCTTTTAAAACTATATCAAAACCTAAGCCAATAGATGGAGATGAACATTTAGTACAGGAAAATGGATTGTCATGGAAAGCAGGACCAGGAGCTGTCAGTCATAATGTATATTTAGGTACTGATTTTGCTTCTGTAGATGCTGCAAATACAAGTTCACCTTTGTTTAAAGGCAAGCAAACAACTACTAGTTATGCATTAAAAGGACTCTCAGCTATGGATACTTATTACTGGCGTGTAGATGAAATAGATGCTAATGGTGTTGTTACAAAAGGTGCAGTACTTTCGTTTAGAATTGCTCATATTGCATTTCCAGGAGCAGAGGGTTATGGACGATTTGCAAGAGGTGGACGAGGTGGACGAGTTATTGAAGTTACAAATTTAAATGATTCTGGAGTAGGAAGTCTTCGTCAGGCTTTAGAGGTTGAAAAAGGACCTAGAGTAGTAGTTTTTCGTGTTGGTGGAGTAATTACATTACTAAGCAGGCTTGTAGTACCAGCTGATGGAGGAGATGTTTATGTAGCAGGTCAAACAGCTCCTGGTGATGGTATTACTTTAATTCAACAACCATTTGGACTTGCATCTACAAATGATACTATTATAAGAGACATAAGATTAAGAGTAGGCGATGCTGGTGGTAAATCTGCAGATGGAATGGGTATGGCTGGATCAAACAATTCTATAATTGACCATTGTTCAATATCATGGTCAATTGATGAAGGAACAAGTTCAAGAGGAGCACATAATATTACGTTCCAAAGAAATATTATTGCTGAAGCATTAAATAATTCAGTACATTATAATGATGCAAATGCAGATCATTCAGGAACAGCATGTCATTCCTTTGCAGCATCTATCAGTGGAAATGTAGGCAGCTTTCATCATAATTTACTTACAAATTGTACTGGAAGAAACTGGTCGATGGCTGGCGGATTGGAACAAGATGCATTACATTATGCAGGTTATTTGGATATTACAAATAATGTTGTTTATAATTATCGAGATCGTACAACAGATGGAGGAGCACGAAGAGTTAACTTTGTAAATAATTATTATAAAGCTGGACCAGTCAGCAGAAGTATGAACTTCTTTTCAATTGATGGAAATCAGCTTGGATTACAAGATATGCAGATGGCTTATCTTTCAGGAAATAAAATGGTTACTATTGATGGTAAGACTGTATTAGATCCAAATACTGATAATTGGACTAAAGCTGGTTCACAATTTTCAACAGTAAGTCAGGTTAGAAGTAATACTCCGTTCTTCCCATCATATGTTACTACTCAAACTGCTGATGATGCATATAAGAGTGTACTTAATGATGTAGGTGCAACAAAACCTAAAAGAGACTACCTTGATCAAAGATATATTAATGAAGTTAAAAACGGTACTTACACATACACAGGAAGTGTTGATAAATTAAAAGGAATTATTGATTCTCAAAATGATGTAGGAGGATATCCAAAACTTAGTGGAGGAATTGCTCCAACTGATTCTGATCATGATGGTATGAGTGATGAATGGGAATTGAAACATGGATTAAACCCAAAGGATCCAGAAGATAGAAATGGGTTACAGCTTTCAGCAGATGGCTATACTAACCTTGAAATGTATTTAGATGAACTTGCAGGTGATACTCTTAATTGGAAATCTAGTACACCAACAGTTACACCAAAGCCAACATCAGTACCAACGGCAGCACCAACTGTTACGCCAAAGCCGACAGCAGTGCCAACAGTAGCACCAACAGTTACACCAAAACCAACAGCAGTACCAACAGTTGCTCCGACACCAACAGCTGCTGGAAGTATTCAGGTAAAAATGTTTAATGGAACTACAGCTTCATCAACAAATTCTATTAATCCTAAATTTACAATAACAAATACAGGGAAGACAGCTATTAATTTATCAACTGTAAAAGTAAGATATTATTATACTATAGATGGAGATAAGTCACAAAGCTTCTATTGTGATTGGTCAACTATTGGAGCAAGTAATGTTACAGGTAAAATGGTAAAAATGACTACACCTAAGACTAATGCTGATTATTATGTAGAAGTAGGTTTTACAAGTACTGCTGGAAGTTTGAATCCAGGTTCTTCAATTGAAGTGCAGGTAAGAGTATCTAAAGCAGATTGGTCAAACTATACACAGACAAATGATTACTCTTTTAATTCTACAGCAGCTAGTTATATTGTTTCAAACAAGGTTACGGCATTTGTAAATAATTCTCTTAGTTTTGGAATAGAACCTTAGTATAGAAAAGAGATAGACAAGATTTTTAATTGAAATTATTGTCTGTCTTTTTGATTAGTTAACAAACTATACTTTGTTTGGTTACATTTAGTTCAACTTAGTTTGTAAATGATAGCAAAAAAAGCTTGTTTTAGAAATTTAGTGTAACTTTGTGACTAAACATAGTATAATATTAAATATTATTGGGGGATAAATATGTTAAGGAAAAAATCAATTTTAGCTATTTCAACAACTTTAATAATTACTAATTTGTTAATGCTAAGCAGTACTGTTTTTGCAGATACAGCAACTAATCTTTCTGTATCTAGTAATGTTGTATTAGCTAATCAAACTTCTAGTTTAACACTAGCAGATATGCCTTCTAATTTAAAGTCATCTATTGAATGGGTTTGGGCTAACAGAATGGTTAAAGAGGGCTCGACAAATCGTAAAAATACAATTTTTGATCAGATTTATGCAGGAAAAGGAACTCTTAATTATGTTGTTCGATGGCAGTCAGATAAGAATTTAACACTTACGCAGCGTAAAAGTATGGAAACAATGATTAGCAGGCAGATAAACAATTGGGCGAAATACCTTAATGGATATGATGGATGGAATTATGGAAACATTAATGTAAAGGTAGTAGGATGGGCATGTGCTAATGCATCACAAATACTGGATAAGCAGCCTGATGAAATAATTTATACAGATACTATTAATGATGAGTTAAATAAAATAAATCCAAGCATTCCAGCAGCATTACCAGTTGCTCCAAGTGAATTATCAAGGCAAGATCATTTTGATGATGCAAATTATTCTTATCCAGGAGGACTTGATAAGAGGTTTGATATGTATTTATGGGGGACAAGCAATTTTGAAGGAGGTGCTGGCGGAGACTGGGGACAACGTGTGTCTGATGATTATATATTAAGTATTTTGGATGCTGATGAGGCTCATATAATTGAACATGAAATGGGACATGGATTTGGATTGCCAGACTTTTATGAAGATACTGACCGTCCGCCTGGAGGATTTCCTACTGCTACTATTATGTGGGCAGGAGATTCTATGACTATAACAGATTGGGATGTATGGATGCTGCGTTATACATGGAGTCAGTTAAAAAAAGATACTGTTCGTTTTCCTGTTTTACCAACTGTAACAATAAAATATGGTGATGTTAATCGAGATAATAAAGTAAATGTTCTTGATTATTTGCTTTTAAACAAATATATAAAAGGCATAGTTAAAAATTTTTCTAGTGATTCCACATTAGCAGCAGATGTTAATGGAGATGGATATATAAATGTAAATGATTATGTTCTTCTTAGAGAATTTCTCTGTCACAAAATAAGAAGTTTTCCGGTTGAAATTAAATCTTAATATACTAATTAACCACTCATGCTGGCCGCAGCACAACCATGGATGAAAATAGTGACAAGCTATTTTTTAACTAATGATATAAAAAAGCATTGAAAGTACATTACAATTGTTATATAATAAAATATATAAACTAAAAATATAGGAATAATATATTTAATAAACCTGACTGTAAAAACAGAGGGTATACTTCTAATAATCGAAGTATACCCTTTTTATTTTGAGATTGTGAAATATACTATCCTAGGTAACAAAGTTTCAATAAATTTCTAAAGGAAGCTTCTCTGCTATCATTTGTAAATTAAGTGAAATTAAATGTACCAAAGGAAAATATAGTAAGGGGAGTGTTTATGAGAACTGAATTAAGTAAACAAATCTCAAAATATGAGATTAGTAAGAAGATTATAAATAATAGCTTTTATAATTTATTATTTCAAACTATTATTTATGGAACTGTTGCAGGCAATATTTCGTTAATAGTACCATTATATGCATTAAGTATACATGCCAATACAGTGCAGGTTGGGCTTATTGCAGGAAGCCGTGGGATGGGACACTTTCTTTTGGTAGTTCCAGTTGGAATTCTGCTTGACAGATTTGGAATAAAAAAAGTGTTTATAATTAGCAGCTTTTTAAGTTTTTTAATGATTCTTAATATGACTAAAGCAGCTAATCCAAGTTTATTATTGCTGCTTTCATTAATGGAAGGGCTGACTTGTTCTGCAAGGCAAACATCCTTAAATGCATGGGCATTTAGAGAACTGCCATATTTAAAAAATTCGCAAAAAGGATGGTATAAAGGCATTTGTAGTGTAGGAAGTACTATTTTAGGGCCAATTATGGGTACTTTTTTAGTAGAAAAAGCAGGATTTAATTTAGGTTTTAAAATTGTAGCTGTGATAGTTTTAGTTACAAATTTGCTTGAGATGTTTTTTGCACCAAAGTTATTTCAAAAAAGTGAAAAAGATAATGAAAAAGAAAGCATATTTAAATCTTTATTATCAATGATTACAATGTTAAAAAATAAAAAACTGCTGTTGGCTTCTTATTCTGAAAGTTTAAACACAATTTTTACATCATCGTTTAGAATATTAATTGTGCTATTAGTTGTTAATTATATGCATAAAAGTTCTAGTACAGTATCATTTATTACTTTTTGCTTAGGCACATCATATTTAATTTTTGTTTTTATTTTTGGATTTATTTTAAAGTATCTAAGCTCAAAAATTATCTATATTATGTCGTCTATGATTATTTCCTTTTCACTTATTATAATAGCTTTTAATAAAAATATAATAATGATTTGTATATTTTCAATTTTAGCTGGAGCTGGTCTTGGATTGTTAAGCCTTGTTAACTACAATACTATAAGTAATATTAAAGAAGATAGTGGGAAAGTATCAGGAGTAATTACATTTTCAACAGGAGTTGTAATGTGTGCATCACCTATGGTCATAAGCTGTATAGTGTCAATGTTCAACATGAAGATTGGTTTTCTAGCTTTAATTCCTCCATTTATTTTACTAATAGCTTTTATTATTTTCAAAAATGATTTAACAAAGCTCCTACAGATTTTGATATTGGTCATAATATTGTTTGAATTTATCTTTAATATTTTAAAGAAGCTGGTTAGTTTTTAAAATTAAGGATATTTTGATTTGCATAATATAAAATTTTCACAGCATTTTTATAGGAATAGTGAAAATAGGTATTGACAATAATTTAAAAAACAATTATTATTATTATATCCTATATTTCATATAGGAATTAAGTATAATATTTTATCATGAAAATTAACAGTAAAGCATTTAATTTTATATAAAAAAAGAAAAGAGGTGTATTTATTATAAACGGAGAGAATTATGAAAAATTAAAAAATGATCATCCTTGTTTTGGAGGTCATAAAAATAATAAAGGAAGAATTCATTTACCTGTAAGTCCAGGATGTAATATTCAATGCAGATTTTGTGACAGAAAGATAAATGATGTAGAGAAAAGACCAGGTGTAACCTCCAGTATACTCACACCTCAAGAAGCGGTAGAAGTAGTAGATAGAGCACTGAAGCTGTGTCCTGAAATTACTGTAGCAGGTATTGCAGGACCTGGAGATACATTAGCTTCGGATAAAGCTTTGGAGACATTTAGACTTATTAAAGTTCAATATCCAGAGCTGCTTAAATGCATGAGTACAAATGGACTTCTTTTAAATGAAAAGGCAGATGAAGTTATTGATGTTGGGATCGATTCCCTTACAGTAACAGTAAATGCAGTAGATCCAGAAATCGAAGCAAAGTTAAATTCTGCGATTATATATCATGGTAAGAAATACACAGGAGTTGAAGCAGCAGAAATACTAATTGAAAATCAATTAAAAGGTATAAAGAAAATATCTGAAGCTGGTATTACAGTTAAAGTAAATAGTGTATTGGTGCCAGGAATTAATGATGAACATATTGAAGAAATAGCGAGAGTTGTAAGTGAAGCAGGGGCTTCTATTTATAATATTATTCCAATTATACCACAGCATGAACTGTCATATGTGGAAGAACCAACATGTCAGTTGATTGATTCTGTGAGAAGAAAAGCCGAAAAGTATATTGATGTATTTAGACATTGTCAAAGATGCAGAGCAGATGCAGTTGGTGTTCCAGGAGAAAGTGAATTTGGCAGTCAAGTATATCAAAAGAGAGTATTAGTTAAAGAAACATTTTCACATGGTTAATATATTTTCCTTGTGTATAATAACTTGTAACTAAATGTAACAAAGGAAAGTATAACACGTAGTTAATTTTTTATTTGTAAAGTAAATGGGAGGGTTTTTAATGTCAGTTAAATTAGATACTTCTTATGTAGGAACTAGGGAAAGCAGACTTGGTTCTATTACAGGATATGTTGGAGATTTAGATGATTTAGCAGAAAGAAGCAAGTGCGGAACTCTTAGAGGATGCTCAAGATGTTTTTCACAATCTAGTACATGTCTTTCAGCCTGCGGTTTAAGCCAACTATCAGGAATAAGGGATGTTGCAATAATTCATCATGGTCCATCAGGATGCTCAACTACTGGTACACAGACATACAGAGTTACAAAACAGGTAGCAGCAAAAAGAGGAATTGAAAATAATTCTGTTTATATTGGAACAGATATGGACGAGAAAGATACTATTTTTGGATCAGCAAAGAGTTTGAAGGAAATAGTTCTTGAAACTTTTAGAAGATATAGTCCAAAAGCAATTTTTGTAAGCAGTTCTTGTGCAACTGGTATTATTGGTGAGGATATTGATAGTGTTGTTGAAGAGTTAAAACAAGAAATTAAGGATATACCAGTAGTAGCAGTTCATTGTGAAGGTTTTAAATCACGTATTTGGGCAACTGGATTTGATATTTCAGATCATGCTGTTCTTACTAGTATTGTAAAGCCGCCTAAGGTAAAAAGAAATACAATTAATTTTAAGAATTTCTATGAGAGTGCACGAAATGAAATCATTGATATATTTAAAAATTTTGGTGTTGAGCCAGTATTTTTATATGCTAATGCTTCAGTTGAAGAGCTTTCTCATTTATCAGAAGCACTTGCAACAGTGTGCATATGCGGAACACTTGGAAATTACTTAGGGAATGGGTTAGAAGAACAATATGGAGTACCATATATAAGGACTATTAATCCACTTGGTATTGCTGGATTTGAAACTTGGCTTAGAGCAATAGGAAAAGTTATTCATAAAGAACCAGAAGTTGAAAGTTATTTACAAGCAGAGAGAGCAAAATATATACCTCAAATTGAGGAAATTAAAAAAGAACTTAAAGGACTTAGAGCGGTAATTGGAATGGGACCAGGCTATACTTTTGAAGTATCAAGAGTACTTCAAGAACTTGGTATAGAAGTTGTATGGGCAGCAGCTTGGCACTATGACAAAAAGTATGAGAATGATGAAATTCCGCCATCAATGGATTATCTATTGAAAAACAATCCTAATTTTCAGGTTAGTGTAGCAGATCAGCAAAATTTTGAAATACTTAATATTTTAAATAAATATAAACCAGATTTATATTTGTCACGTCATCCTGGTTCAACAGTATGGGCAATAAAGCAGGGGTATCCTGCAGTATATGTAGCAGATGAATATATGATATTTGGTTACAAAGGTACATTAGATTTTGCTCATGTAGTTCTTGATACTATTAGAAATAGAAGCTTTGAGAAGAATCTAGCTAAAAGAGTTAAACTTCCATATACAGATTGGTGGTATAAGCAGGAAGTAGACTTATTCTTAGAAAGCACTAAAACAAAATAGATATGGGGGACAGATTAAAATGGCAAAAATATTAGATAAACAGAGATATAAATGTGCAATGAGTGCAATGTCAACAGTACAGGCAATAGAAAGGGCAATTCCGATTTTGCATTCAGGACCGGGATGCGCGCAAAAATTATCTAATTCATCTGGAAGCAGCGGCTTTTTTTCTCCTAACATTTTTCCATGTACTAGCATTAATGAAAAAGACGTTGTTTTTGGAGGAGAAAAGAAACTTCGTACAACCATTGATAATGCATTAAAGGTAATTGATGCTGATTTATATGTAGTCTTAACTGGATGCACACCAGAAATTGTAGGAGATTTGGTAGAAGATGTAGTTAAAGAGTTCAGTAATGCTGAAAAGCCTGTAATATTTTCATCTACACCAGGTTTTAAGGGAAACAATTATAAAGGTCATGAATGGGTCGTTAAATCAATTGTTGAACAATATTTAAAGCCAACAGATGAAAGAATAGAAGGCTTAGTAAATATATGGGCAGATGTACCTTATCAAGATGAATTCTGGCATGGCAATATAAGAGAACTAGAAAATATATTGAAACAGCTTGGATTAATTCCAAATTCAATATTTGGATATAAACGAGGTATTAATAATATAAATAAGATTCCAAAGGCACAATTTAACTTATTAGTTTCACCTTGGGTGGGTCTTGAAAATGTTAAATTAATGGAAAAGAAATTTGGTACACCGTATTTACATTATCCAACACTTCCTATTGGTGCATTTGAAACAAGTAAATTTATTCGTACAGTAGGAGAATTTGCTGGTGTTGATAAAGAAAAAATAGAAAGTTTGATTAAAGAAAAAGAAGAATACTATTATTACTATATAGAAAGATATGCTGATTTATTTTTGGAAACTAGAGTTATGTCTAAGAAATTTACAATTGCAGCAGATGCACAATATGCACTTGGAATTACAAAGTTTCTCGTAAATGATTTGGGGTTAACTCCAGCTAAGCAATTTATAGTGGATGATACACCAATTGAATTTAGGGAAGATATTAAAAGTTATTTTAAAGATTTAAATTATAATATTGAGGCAGATGTCAGCTTTATAACAGATGGTTATAAAATTCATAAAGAAATTCAAGAGATAGATTATCATGGCTATCCATTAATTATTGGAAGCTACTGGGAAAAGGAAGTTGCAACTAAGACAAATGGACACTTCTTAAATGTATCTTGGCCTGTTAATGAACGACTAGTTGTGAATGGATATTATGTAGGTTATGATGGTGGTTTAAGGCTGATTGAAGATATTTATTCTGTTGTAAAAACAAGATTTAATTAAATTTTAGGAGGAATTATAAATGAGTGGAATTAAAAAATCAATAACTGAACTAGTAGGTAAAACACCTTTATTGGAACTTGTAAACTATGAAAAGCAAAATGATATAGATGCAGAAATTGTTGTAAAATTAGAGTTTTTTAATCCTAACCAAAGTGTAAAGGATAGAATTGCATTATCAATGATTGAAGATGCTGAAAAGAAAGGATTATTGAAGCCTGGCGATACTATAGTTGAAACAACAAGTGGAAATACTGGAATTGGTGTCGCAGCAATAGCAGCAACAAAAGGATATAAATTCAGAGTGTATATTCAAGATCAAGTTAGTGAAGAAAGATTTAAAGTTATCAAAGCCTTTGGCGGAGAAACTATAAAGTTTTCAGATGAGCCAGTTGTAAAAAAGATTCTTGATGAAACTGGTGGTGATTTTGTAGCTGCTGTAAAAGCATTGAAAGAATTACTTGCTAAAGAAAAAGATGTTTTATTTATTAATCAAGTTGCAAATCCAGCAAATCCTAAAGTGCATGAGGAAACAACAGGACCAGAAATATGGGAAGATGCTAATGGAAAAGTTGATATATTTGTAGCTGCTGTTGGAACTGGTGGTACTGTTTCAGGTGCAGGTGCATATCTTAAATCAAAAAATCCAAATGTAAAGATTGTAGCGGTTCAACCTGGACCAAATTCAATTCCAAGTGAAGCAAATCCAACACCAGAAGAAATAACAGGTGTACATCCATTTACAGGAATACCAGAAGAGAGAATTCCTGCTACATTTGATAAGAATATTTATGATGAAGCTTTTGCAGTAGAAACAGAACAGGCTAATGAAACAGCAAGAGCAGTTGCAAAGTCAGATGGTATTTTAATTGGAACTTCATCAGGAGCTGCAATTTATGCTGCAACACAAATTGCAAGAAGACCTGAAAATAAAGGTAAGAGAATAGTTGCAATCCTTGCAGATACAGGTTTAAGATATTTATCAACAGGATTGTTTGAGTAAATTTAATAAAATGAGGTAAAGATATATGGGATATAGAATTGCAGCTGCATCAACAGATGGTATTCATTTGGATCAGCACTTCGGAAGTGCAGGTTCCTTTTTAATCTTTGAAGTTGAGAAAGACAGCTCATATAAAATTATTGAAGAACGAATAGTACCTATACTGAATCTTGACGAAATTGAACCTATAATAAATCCTGATACATCAAATAGCAGTAGTTGCAGCAGCGGCTGTACAGGCAGTAACAGCAGCAGTTGCAAAAGTGGAGATAGCAGCAGCTGTGGAAGCGGAGGCGGCTGTGGAGGCGGTCATTCAGATTCAAAGATTGATATAAGAGTATCATTAATTTTTGACTGCAGATGTTTGATTTGTAGCAATATAGGACCAAGTGCAGAACGACAGCTGGAACGTAAGTCTGTTACTCCATTTGGAGTAGACGGTCTGTTAAAAGAAGCACTTGATAAAATTATTGGATATTATTCTAGAATTGATAAAAACATTTCTTTAAGAAGAAATAAATAAGATATTCATAAAAATCCATAGATTAATTCATAGAAAACCTATAGTTATATTTAAAATTAAATATAGGAATAGGAAACCTTACAAACTTATAATTTTTTACAAGTTTGTAAGGTTTCTTTATATAATATTTGCAGTAAAATTTAAAATCCTTTATAATATATAAATAATGGAAAGTATAAGTTAAATTTATTAAAAATATTAAATAGGAGATTTTTATGGAGAAAAAAGGAAACAAAATAATTTTAAAAGATATCGGGATTATAATTTTAAACTTAATTCTAAGTGGTATTATTTCACTGATATTTTCGCTTGCAAAGATAAATAATAAAACATTAAATTCAATTCCAATATTTATATCATCATTAATATTAACTTTTATATTTGGGAAAAAACTATATTTGTCTTTTAAAAAAGATAATTTAAAGAAAGCTTTTTTAGGATTAATATGGGGAGCTATATTTGCTGCAGTGTTTATAGGGCTTTTTATAATTACGTCCCAAGGGAAATTAAATTTCACTATTAATAATGCTGGATTAAATATTAGTACTGCTTTAACTGCTCTAAATCTGTTATTATATGCAGCGGCTGAAGAAATTTTCTTGAGAGGTTTTGTTTTTAATGATTTAAAGAATAAATTTTCATTAAAAACTACAGTTGTTCTAGTATCTATGTTCAATATATTCTTTAGCTTGTCACCATCAACTGATACACCAATATTAGCATTAAATAAATTCTTATTTTCAATACTGTTAACTTTATTTGTATGCAGACTATCATCAATTGAATACACAATAATATTTAAATATGTATTTATTATTGTTATTACTTTTGGATTAAGGTCAAGAGGCATAGATTTAATAAATGGCGGTGATTATGGAGTTATGAGCGGGCTGCTGTTTACCGCAGTAATAGTATTATGTCTGTTTGTTTATGCTAAAAAAGAAAGAATACAATTAAATCCAAATAAAATACTGACTATAGTCACAAGTATTTTGTTAGTTTTTGCAATAGGTTATTCTATTTTTAATTACATCATATGGCATACAGATGCAGTTCAAGATACAAGTTCTATTGTAAAGCATGTAACTTCAAATGATAATATTAACAATTATAATATGGAGTGGAAGCTTGACACAGTCCAAAAGAAAATAAATGGAATTGAAGAAGTAAGCTATATTAATACATCTAAGGATAATTTATCAGAAGTTTATTTCCATGCATATGCAGCAGCTTTTAAGAAATATAATGGAAATATTAAAATTCAAGAAATAGATGTAAATGATATAAAATCAGATTTTAATATAGAGGGATCAGATTTAACTCTTGTAAAGGTTCCATTAAACGATGCGCTGAAACCAAATCAAAGGGTTGACATAAAAATGAAATATTTAATTGACATACCTGAAAGAAGCGGTAATGGTTTTGCAGATAGATTTGCATACGACAAGGATACAATTAATTTAGGTAATTGTTTTCCTATAGCAGCAGTATATGAAGATGGCAAATGGGATAAACATTTATATGATCAAAAAGGTGATGCCTTTTATAGTGAGTGCAGTAATTTTAAAGTCAAGATAACAGCACCAAAAGAATATATAATGGCAGTTACTGGAGATATAAACAAGGAAGAAAATTCAGGAAGGTCAAAAATTTGGACCATCACCTCTGAAAATGTTCGTGATTTTGCAGCAGTTGCAAGTGATAAATTCCAGATAGTAAAAGCAAATATCGGGGGGACGGTTATTAAATCTTATGCTTTTGATAAAACTAAAGCGGAGAAGGTTTTAAGTTATTCAGCTAAGGCAATAGAGACATTTAATAAGAGATATGGAGAATATCCTTATAGCACCTGTTCAGTTGTTCAGACTGATCTGCAGGGCGGCATGGAATATCCTACAATGGTAATGATAATATCAGATTCCTATACAAATATAACTGCTAAAAATATAATGTCTGTGCTTATGTATCAAGGAGTTATTGGAGATCTTGAAGATGTAGTAGTTCATGAATTAGCACATCAATGGTGGTATGGATTGGTTGGAGATAATGAATATGATGAAGCATGGGTTGACG
>JAUZPN010000170.1 GCA_030705885.1 Bacillota bacterium
TATGTGCCTTGGTTATACAAAATTAAGAAATACTACTTCTCTCAAAGTTGAAGTAATTCTTGCTGCTATAACTCAGCAAATTGTAATTTTAATTGCTGATAAACTAGATAAAAAAGCTCATCTTTTATCTATAAAATCTTTAGTAGCTTAGTAATTTTTTGGTAAATTCGAGACCTATTAAATTCGCCCAAATTTAGAATCACACTTTTATTATTACTAAAATTAGATGATTCAATCAATATATAATATTTTAAAATGTAAATGACACACTTGATTATCCATGTTTTACATTAAAGCCATTAATAGTTTTGCAATCACCTATAATTTATTTATAATTATGCGACTGTATAATAATTTTATATATAAAGCATAAATTATAAGCATTTTATACAAATTTATTTTTTTAATAATTTGTAAATGATGGTTGTAAAAGATTTTTGAAAATTTAGTGAAATCTTATAACTAAATATATTATTATAGTTTTTTATAAAATCTATAATAATATATTTGTATATTTATTCTATTTGGTTTAAATCATCTATATACCATTTGCCATTAATTTTATATAATGTTGCGTGTATATTGTATGTTTGACTATCAGTTAATCCAGTATTATTATTTGTAGATATTCTTTTTTCTATATAATTAATAATAGCAACAGAATCAGTTATTGAAACAATAGTAAAGGATTCATCAGTATAGATTTCACTAATATTATCGCTATTATCTTTATTAAACGAATTTTGTATTGCTTGTTTCATTGAATCGTAGTATGGATTATATTCATGGATTACTGACATTGCTTTATTTATATCTTTTTGATTTAATCCAGTATAAAATGTAGTCAATACATTTCTGATATTTGCCATTTCTTCATTTTCATTAGAGTTTATTGCTTCTTCTACATTATCACTAACAGCACTAGTTCCACCTAATATATAGAAGTTTGTTATTCCTTTAATGTTGTATTCTACCTGCTGTGTATCAAGGTTGTTTTCATCAGCAAGTACTATAGAAGCATTTAATTTAGCAGCTAACTGGCTCCCGCATAATGCATCAGGAAAGTCTAATCCAGAAGATAAAACTACATTAGCAGTATTTAAACTTGAACTAAATGTTGTAAACACATCCATGGAAGTTTCAAATCTGTTTGCACCAGATATTCTTTGTACACTGGATGAAGGAAGCAAAGTTTTAATTGAACTTTCTACATCACTTGAAACTACGCCAGTTCCGCCAACAATATATACAGTTGAAGGTTTTATTTTAGATAAATCATCTTTTATTGATGATGATAAACTATTTACTTCTGTAAGAAGAATAGGATATCCATTTATAGCAGCAATGCTGGAAACACTAAGTGCATCTGGGAAACTATTTGCACTTGCAATAAAAACAGGAGTTTCAGTTGGAGTTCCTAAAAAATTTACAATAGAATCATTTGTTTCTATCCTGTCTTTTCCAGAAAGTCTAGTAACAATATAACCTTTATTATTTAATGTATCTTCTGTATCTTTTGAAACAACACCTATACCACCAAGTATATAAACATTACCGTTTTGTTTTAAATGAGCGTAAATATAATTTAAAGCATCCTGACTGTCGGACAAATTTCCAGCCATTAAAATTGGTGCATTAAGTTTTTTAGCTAAAGTACTGCCACTTAATCCATCAGGAAAATCATAACCAGATGTAAGAACTACATTATCTAAAGTAATATCATCAGAAAAAACTTTTTTAGCAATTTCTACAGATGTTTTAAATCTATTAGTTCCTTGAACTCTAGTAATGGATTTTACTGGCGTTTCAGTTGTAGCTTGTACATTTAAAGTATTAGAAATTTGAGCTAAAGGAGATAGTAATAAAAGAGAAAGAGTAGATGCAATAATTCGTTTTTTTAACAATGTTAAATCCTCCCCCCAAAAAATGTTTTATATATAAATTATATCATAATACTTTTTCCTATACAATCCATAAATAAATGTTATTGATACATTTAGAAATAATAAAATGCTAAAATTAATTAAAAACCCATAATAGCCACAGTACAACTATAGATGAAAATAAGGCAGGATATTTTTTTAAATAACAATAATAAAAAACCACAAACTGCTTAAATTATAATTAATATAACAGTTTGTGGTCTAAAAAATTTTATTTTTAAGTGTTAAAAGTTATTCAATAAATTTAAACATTTATTGACGATTTTGTTATTGTAGTTTTATTGTAATATTTTCAATATACCATTTGCCATCAATTTTTTTAATATTAGTTACAAGAGAGAGTTTTTTAGTAGTTATTTGGCTTGTTTTATTATTTACATAAACTATATTTTCTACTGAACCTACAGAAGCATTTGTACTGTCTGTAAAAGTAAAATCAAATGAATCAGATGTACATGAAGTTATAGTATTACCAGTATTTGAATTTAATAATGAAATATAGTTCTGAGCTGCAGCATAAAATGCTGAATTTGGATCTACTAAAGGTAAAAGTTTACTAATATCCTTAGTTACAATTGATTGATCTAAAGAAGTATATGCTGCTTTAATTTGACTTATTTCAGCCAATTCATCAAAGTTTATAGCAGAATCTACATTAGTACTAATAGCACCAGTGCCCCCTAATAAATAAAAGTTTTGTATTGATTTTTTATAATATTGACTTTGCTGAGCATAAAGATTGTTTTCATCAGCAAGTACCATAGAACAATTTAATGATGCAGCTAATTGACTTCCACATAATGCATCAGGAAAATCCTTTCCAGAAGCTAAAATAATATTGTTTGTGTTTAAATTAAAAAAGTTAAAAATAGCCATGGAAGTATCATAACGGTTATTGCCAGATAGTCTTTTAACAGTTGATGAAGGAAGCAGAGTTTTAATTGAATCTTCTATACTGTTTGAAACTACACCAGTTCCACCAGCAATATAAACAGCTGAAGGTTTTATTTTAGATAATTTTTCTGTTATTGATGATGACATACTAGCAGAATCTGTAAGAAGAATAGGATAACCATTAATTGAAGCCACACTTGAAGCACTTAATGCATCTGCAAATCCATATGCATTTGCAATAAACACAGGTGTACCCTCTTGTACATTTAAATTATCAATAACAGAACAGTTTGTCCCAATTCTATCCTTTCCCCAAATTCTATTGACTGTATAACCTTTTAATTTTAAAGCATCTTCAGTATCTTGTCCAACAGCAGACGTGCCTCCAAGTATATACACATTTCCATTTTGCTTTAAATGGGTGGATATGTAACTAAAAGCTTCTTGACTGTCAGATAAATTTCCAGCCATTAATAATGGTGCATTAAGCTGCTTAGCTAATGTACTGCCGCTTAGACCATCTGGAAAATCATAACCTGAAGTAAGAACAACATTCTCTAGTGTAGTACTGTCATTTACTTGCTTTGCTATAGCAGTAGAAGTCTGAAATCTATTAGCACCTTGAAGCCTGTAAATTTTCTTGGCAGTACTGTTATCTGCAGCTTGAACTATTGGAAGATAAGTTGATGAAGATATAAGTGTAACAATTGATAAAGAAAGAGTTAATAAAAAATTACGTTTTTTTAACAATTTGAATCCCTCCATTTTTAATTTTAACTATAATATCATTATATAAACTATAATATCATAACAAGGGACGGTTATCAACAATTTTGTTAAAGGTTGTGATAGGGATGGTTAACAACAAATAAGAATAATGGAAAAAGATAGAAAAATAAGGGACGGTTAACAACAAATAAGATAAAAGGTGACGGTTAACAACATTAAGCTATTTTGAAACTAAAGCAAGTCCCAAAGAACAATAAGTTAATAACCGTCCCATGTTTATTTTTTTACATATGCTTTTAATACATCAGCTAGCTTGTCTAATTCTTGTGTTGTGTTGTATAAGGCTAATGAAGGCCTTACAGCGGCTTCTAAGCCAAATCTTCTGAGGATTGGCTGAGCACAATGGTGACCTGAACGTACAGCTATTCCTTCGTTTTTAAGTGCATTGCCAATTTCTTCAGTGGTATAGCCATCAATAACAAAGGATAATACACTGGTTCTGTTTAACGCATGTCCTACAAATTTAAGACCAGGTACTTTATTTAATACTTCTGTTCCATATTCTAATAAGTAATGTTCATAGTTAAATATATTTTGTATTCCTATTTTTTGAACATAATCTAAAGCAGCTCCAAGACCTATTGCATCTGCAATGTTTCCAGTTCCAGCTTCAAATTTATTTGGTGGTGCTTGGTATATTGTTCTTTCAAATGTAACATCTTGTATCATATTTCCACCAGCTTGGTAAGGTGGTATTTGTTCTAATGCTTCTTTTTTGCCATATAAAGCACCAATACCAGTCGGACCATAAATTTTATGCCCTGAAAATACGAAGAAGTCGCAATCTAAAGCTTGTACATCTGTTTTGATGTGAGAAGCTGACTGGGCACCATCTACTAATATTTTAACGCCATGCAGGTGTGCTATAGATACTAATTCCTGTACTGGAGTAATTGTTCCTAAGGCATTTGAAACATTAGTAACAGAAACAAATTTAGTTCTATTGTTAAACAATTTCTCATATTCTGATAATATTATCTGGCCTGAGTCATCTACTGGAATTACTCTTAATTTTGCACCTGTCTCCTGGCATAGTAACTGCCAAGGAACAATATTAGCATGATGTTCTAATATTGAAACAATTATTTCATCATCTTTGCCAATATATTTTCTGCCATATGTGCTAGCTATTAAGTTAATTCCTTCTGTAGTACCACGTACAAATACAATATTATCTGATGAAGGTGCATTTAAAAATTTTGCAGTTTTGTTACGTGCATCTTCATAGGCATCTGTTGCTCTTGCTGCTAAAGTATGTGCAGCTCTATGAATATTTGAGTTTTCATGTAGATAATAATAACTAAGTCTATCAATTACTGATTGAGGTTTTTGTGTAGTTGCAGCATTATCAAGCCATACCAAATCTTTTCCATCTACTTTTTCAGTTAGTATTGGGAAATCTTTTCTAACTGCTGCAATATCTATTCCATGTATAATGTTTGGAATAGAGTTGGTTTCATAGGTTTCTGTATAGCCTGTGTTTGGCAGTACTATAGGAGATATACCATAAGGTGAAGATGCAGGATCAATTTTACTTTCAGGGATTGATGTAAGTTCATATAAGTCTATTCCGGAAGGAAATGCTTCTACATCACTCAAAAATGAGTAATCTTCTTTTGAAGTTTCTGTGTAAATTGGTTCTATATAGCTGCTTTTAGAGGATACAGCATCATAGGAGTCTGCAGTTGATGATGAAACTGATGGACTAACTGCATTTGCTTCAGAAGGAATAGAAGGTGTAGAACCAACTATTGGAGCTGAAGCTGATGTTGGTGCAGAAACTGCAGAAGGCTTAGAAAATTCCGGAAAATCTTCTGCTGCTAAGGAAGCAATATAGTTTGATAAATCAAGATTATTCGTAGTCATAATAGTTACCTATTTCTACATCTTCTAGTACTGCAATAGCATCCTTAGAAAGAATAGCTGCTGAGCAATAGATTGAAAGAAGGTATGAACTTACTCCCTTATTATCAATTCCCATAAATCTAACTGATAAACCTCTTGATTTTTCTCCTGGTAAACCTGTTTGATAAAGACCAATTACACCCTGTTTAGTTTGTCCACTACGAACTAATAGTATATTTGTTTTTCCAGATTGACTTTTTGGATTTTTATGACCATCAACTAGTAATTTGTTTGTTGGAATAATAGGAATTCCTCTCCATGTTAGTATTGGTGCTCCATCTATTGTTGTAGTTACAGGAGGTACACCACGTCTTGTGCATTCTCTTCCAAAGGCAGCAATTGCTTTTGGATGAGCTAAGAAAAATGATGGTTCTTTCCATACTTTTGTAATTAACTCATCTAAATCATCTGGAGTAGGTGAA
>JAUZPN010000171.1 GCA_030705885.1 Bacillota bacterium
ATCATTAGCTTTAACAGCAGCCTTGCAAGCCATTTTAGCTATATTGTTATACTTTACTTCAGTTGTTTTACCAGTACCAAACTGTTTTAAATTATCTAAAATATTAAGGAACAACTCTTTTATATATATTTTACCTAATACCACTGGAACTTCTCTTATGCTGATTGTATTCTCTCCAAAAATCTCAATATTGAACCCGGATTTGAGAAAAATGTCCTTATTGTTTATATAACACGAAAAATCATCATAATCTAACTCCAAAACAACTGGAGAAATAAGTAATTGAGCTATAACTTGAGCATTGTTAATCTCATTTATATATTTTTCAAATAAAATTTTTTCATGTGCAGCATGTTGGTCAATAATATATAAATCTTCTCTGCCTTCAGCAAGAATATATGTTTTATTAAACTGACCTAAAACATTTAATGGTTCAAATTTAGCTATATTTTTTATTTCAGTAACATCATTATTTTTATTGATTATATTCTTTACAGGGTCTTCTTTTACAATATCTAATGCAGCAGAATTTACATCAATATTTTTATAGTTTTCATCAGTATTTACTAAACTTTTTTGTTCAATAAATCTATTATCAAATTCTTTATTTTTTTCTTCTAATGAATTATAATTATCACCTTTTAAATCTAATGGGATTTGAACCGTTTCAACTTTTTCAACTGACTTATCATCTTCAAAATCAAAAGATACTTTTATTCCTTCTTTAATAGCATCATGAACAGCATCAAATACTAATTTGAAAATTAGCCTTTCATCTTTAAACTTTATTTCTGTTTTAGTAGGATGAACATTTACATCAATAAATTCAGGATATATATCAATAAAAAGAATAAAAAAAGGATATTTATTTATAGTAAGAAAAGATTTAAAAGCTGCTTCTACTGCTGTAGAAATCATCTTATTTTTTATATATCTTTTATTTACAAATACACTTTGATTATTTCTGCTGCCTCTGCTGATTTCCGGCTTACCTATATATCCAGTAACAGAAGCTAAATCTTCATGTTTCTCTATTGGAATTATATTATCACAAATATCTTTTCCATATATATATCTTACTGTATTAATAAAATCATCTGTGCCATATGTATTAACAGATACTTTGCCATTGCTTATAAGTTTAAATGAAATTGAAGGATTAGCAATAGCTAATCTATGAACAATATCTCCAATTAATGCAGCTTCTCTATGAGGAGATTTTAAAAATTTTAATCTAGCTGGTACATTAAAAAATAAATCTTTAACCTCTATTATAGTCCCAATATTTGCTCCAGCTTCACTTACACTTTCTATTTTTCCACCATTTATAATGATTTTTCTTCCATAATCAAACTGTTCATTTCTGCTGATTAGAGTTGTATTTGAAATTGCAGCAATGCTGGCAAGTGCCTCACCCCTAAAGCCTAATGTGCTAATATTAAATATATCATCTATATTCAATATTTTACTGGTAGCATGAGGTAAAAAAGCTTTTTCTATGTCATCAGGATGTATTCCATGACCATCATCAGTTATTTTTATACAAGTTTGACCGCCATCATTAATTTCTATAATGATATTCTTTGCTCCTGCATCAATACTATTCTCTACCAATTCCTTAACGACAGAAAAAGGACGCTCTACCACTTCTCCAGCTGCTATCTTATTTGATGTGGCTGAGTCTAAAACATTTATTCTGTTCAATATATCACCTTCAATTATAAATTTTTTGCTCTTTTTATAATATCAAACAATTTATTAAAGCCTTCCATCGGAGTTAAATTAAGTACATCTATTAATTTTATATCTTTTAAGAGTTCTTCCTTTTGAATATCTGTAAAACTTACTTGTTTTGTTTCCTGAATTTTTAAATGTTTTGTTTTTATTTCTGTACTAACTTTATTCCTTTTAACATTATCTTCTTCAACTGTTACAGCTGCCTCACTTATTTTGTTTTCATCTTTTAAAACATGATCATTTTTATTATTATTTTCAAGAGATTTTAATATGTCTTTTGCTCTAATTATTACTTTTTCAGGCAGTCCTGCAAGCTTTGCTACTTCAATTCCATATGACTGGTCTGCTCCCCCTCTTACTATTTTTCTAAGGAAAACAATATCCTTGCCAATTTCCTTTACTGCAACAGAAAAATTTTTCACTCCGCTAATTTTCCCTTCTAGTGAAGTTAATTCATGATAATGAGTAGCAAAAAGAGTTTTACATTTTAAATTATCAGAAGTTAATATATATTCTATTACAGCCCAAGCTATACTTAAACCATCATAAGTACTTGTTCCCCTGCCAACTTCATCTAATAAAATTAAACTATCATTTGTAGCATTATTTAGAATGTTAGATACTTCCCACATTTCTACCATGAAAGTACTTTTACCTGCAGATAAATCATCTGAAGCTCCTATTCTAGTAAATACTTTATCACAAATAGAAATATCTGCTTCCTTTGCAGGCACAAAGCTTCCTATTTGAGCCATTATTGAAATAAGTGCTACCTGTCTCATATATGTTGATTTACCTGCCATATTAGGCCCTGTAATCAACAATAACTGATCGTTTTTATTATCTAAATATGTATCATTAGAAACGAAATTTCCTGCAGGTATCATTTTTTCAATAACTGGATGCCTGCCATCTTTAATATTAATTAATCCATCATTATTTAATTTAGGCTTACAGTAGTTATTCTCCAATGCCACTGATGCAAGAGAGCTGATTGAATCTAATTCAGAAATCAAATTTGCAGTACTTTTCATTCTCAGAATATGTTTCTCAATAGTATCTCTTATTTCAGTAAATAACTGATATTCTAAGCTTTGAAGTTTTTCTTCAGCACCTAAGATTTTCTCTTCCATCTCTTTAAGCTCAGGAGTTATATATCTTTCTGCATTTGATAACGTTTGTTTTCTTATATATCTTCCTTCTGGAATCATACTGATATTTGAATTTGTAACTTCTATATAGTATCCAAAAACTTTATTATATCCAACTTTTAATGATTTAATTCCTGTTACTTCCTTTTCACTATTTTCAAGAGATGCTATCCACTCTTTACCATGAGTCTTAGCTTCTCTAAGCTCATCAATAGTAACGTTAAAACCGTTTTTAATTACATTTCCTTCTTTAACAGATAAACTTGGATTATCCATAATACTATCTTTTAGAAGTATATATATATCTTCAAGAACATCTAAGTTTTTAAAAATATAGTTTAGATAACTACATTTAAAATTGCTTAATATATTCTTTATTCTAGGAAGATTTTCAATAGAATTTTTTAGTGAAATAAGTTCCTTTGCATTGACGCTTTTATTTGAGATTCTGCCAATGATTCTTTCCATATCATAAACTTTAGAAAGAGCTTCTTTTATATCCTCATGATAAGAAAGATTACATTTAATTTCTTCAACAGCATCTAGTCTTTCATTAATCCTGTCTTTATTCATAAGTGGCTGCTCAAGCCATTTTCTAAGTTTTCTAGCTCCCATGGCAGTATTTGTCTTATCAAGTACCCCTAAAAGAGAACCTTTTTTAGTTTTGTCGCGCAGTGTTTCTGTTAATTCTAAATTTCTCCTTGAATTAGCATCAATACTCATATAATCTACAGCTTCATAATACTCTATTATATTTATATTAGAAAGTGACAGTTTTTGAGTCTCCAATATATAATTTAAAAGGCCATTTGCAGCATATGCTAAGCTTATATCATAATATTCTACATCAAATGTACTAAAATGTTTTTTTATATTTTCTACAGCTTCATTACAGAAAAATGTACTTTCTTTTTTTGTATGTAAAATATTGAATCTTTCAGAAATAAAATCAGATATTTCACATTCATCATTTTCCTCAATCAAAATTTCACTTGGATTGTATTTTGAAATCTCATCAATAATAATATTTTTATCAAATTCTACACTTGTGCAATTAAATTCACCTGTTGAAATATCAGCAAAGCATATTCCAATAAAGTTACTCTGTCTATTAATAAATAAGCTCATAATATAGTTATTTTTTGTATCTTCAAGGAAATTAACATCAGTATAAGTACCTGGAGTTATAACCTTAATTATATCTCTCTTAACAATACCTTTTGCAAGTGCTGGATCTTCCATTTGCTCGCAAATAGCAACCTTATATCCTTTATTAATAAGCCTTCCAATATATGAGTTTGCTGCATGAAAAGGAATTCCACACATAGGAGCTCTTTCTTCAAGCCCGCAATCTCTTCCTGTAAGTACTAATTCAAGTTCTTTTGATACAAGTACAGCATCTTCAAAAAACATTTCATAAAAATCACCTAACCTAAAAAACAAGATACAATCTTTACATTTGTCTTTTACCTGAAAATATTGCTGCATCATTGGTGTAAAACCCACAGTTCACATCTCCTAACATAATTATAGAATCTCTTCACCATTTAACGAAAAGGATAAGGCTTCAGTAATTTTAACCATGGTAAGCTTTCCTATACTATCTTTTCTGCCTGAAAAATTTACTAATTTACCTGTTCTAGTTCTTCCCATTAGTTTTTCTGAATCATTTTTACTTAATCCTTCAACTAAAACTTCAACTATCTTTCCATAATACTCTTTATTTTTTAAAGCAGAACATTCATTAACAGCTTCTACAAGCCTGTTGAATCTTTCATGCTTAATATTATCATCAATTTGATCTTCCATTATATCTGCTGGTGTTCCCTGCCTTTTAGAATATATAAATGTAAATGCAGAATCAAATTGAACTTCTTTTACTAAGCTTAATGTTTCTTGAAAATCCTCCTCAGTTTCACCAGGGAATCCAATAATAATATCTGTAGTTATTGCTGCATCTTTTATAGATTCTTTTATTTTTCTAACAACACTTTCGTAATCTTCTCTATTGTAATGCCTGTTCATTTTGGTAAGTATTCTAGAAGATCCAGATTGAAGAGGAAGGTGAATCTGCTCACATATTTTACTGCAATCTGCGACTGCTTGAATTACCTCATCTGATAAATCTTTTGGATGAGATGTCATAAATCTTATTCTTTCTAAACCTTCTATTTTATTTAACCGTATTAAAAGCTTAGCAAAGTTAATATTTTCATCTAATCCCTTACCATAAGAATTAACATTCTGACCTAAAAGGGTAACTTCTTTATATCCTTTTGCTACTAACGATTTTATCTCATTTTCAATATCTTCTGGTTTTCTGCTTCTTTCTCTTCCACGTACATAAGGCACAATACAGTAGGTACAGAAATTATTGCATCCATACATTATAGTAACAAAACCTTTTATATTACTTAATCTGTCAACTGGCAGTCCTTCAATTATACCTTCTTCTTTGTTCATAATTTCTATAATTGATTTTCCTTCCTGCCTTACTCTATTTAAATACTCTGGAAATTTATATGAATTATGTGTTCCAAAAATAATATCTACAAATGGATATTTCTTAATTATTTTTTCAGCCATTCCCTCCTGCTGCATCATACATCCGCAAACTGCAATTATTAAACTTGGATTTCTTTTCTTATACCTTTTAAGTTCTCCCAAATTTCCATAAACCTTTAATTCTGCATTTTCACGAACACAACATGTATTAAAGATTATAATATCAGATACTTCCCTATTATCAGTCCTTACATAACCTAAATTCTTTAACATTCCTGATAATTTTTCAGAATCTTCTTCATTCATTTGGCAGCCCCAAGTTTCTATGTAATATTGAAGATTTTTCTCATCCTTCATTTTTCTTCTCCTTTTGAAATATGCTATCCTTGATAACAAAGTCCCACTAAATTAATAAATTTGAGTAGAACTAAATGTGTACAAG
>JAUZPN010000172.1 GCA_030705885.1 Bacillota bacterium
ATGCTCCAATTATTCTTACTGAACAAAACAAATTAAGTGATTCAGCTCAAAAAGAGCTTAAAAGACTTTCTGTAAAAAATGTTTTTATAGTTGGCGGAACTGGTGTAGTTTCAACCGATGTTGAAAATCAGATTAAAAGTTTAGGAATTAATCCAACTCGTATTGCTGGGACTAATAGATATAAAACTTCTTTTGAGGTTGCCAAATATTTGGACAAGAATCCAAAAGCAATTGCTGTTGCAACAGGTAATAATTTTGCTGATGCTCTGTCTTTTTCATCAATTGCAGCAATGAAGGGAGATCCTATTTTACTTACTGCTAAAGACTCAATTGATGATGGTATTAAACAATATATTAATGATAACAGTTCTACAATAACTACCAGCTATGTCATTGGGGGTACTGGTGCAGTTTCTGATTCTGTACTAAATTCCTTAAAGAACCCTATCAGATTATCTGGCAAAAACAGATATGAAACAAATACTGCTGTACTTAATTATTTTAAAAAGGATTTAGACTTGTCTAATGTATATTTAGCTACAGGTAATGATTTTCCTGATGCACTTGCATCTTCTGTCCTTGCTTCTAATTCAAAGACACCTATCCTTCTTATTAATTCTGGTGTTGATGCTTCAACAATATCTTTTGTTAATGATAACACTGCTTCAATTAAAAATATTACTGCAATAGGCGGCACAAATGCAGTAAGTGATGAACTTCTAAAAGATGTTTCGGAAAATTTTGTAAACTATGTAATTTCATTTCGTGACACGAATTTACAAAATGCAATAGATGAAATTTTAAATAAAAAAGATAGTGAACCAATATTAAAAAAAGAGACTGATAAAATTACAACTTTAAATTTAAACGAAAAAAGTGTACACAGTTTAGAAGGAATTCAATATCTTACAAATTTAACTTCACTTTCTTCACAAGCTAATAATCTAAAAGATTTAACTCCTTTAAGTAACCTTACAAATCTGACTCAACTTTATTTATCATATAACAGTATAACTGATTTAACTCCTTTAAGTAACCTTACAAATCTAACTCAACTTTATTTATCAGATAACCAGATAACTGACTTTGCCCCTTTGTATAATCTCAAAAATTTAACATATATTTCTATGGAATATAATAACATAGAAGATTTATCTTTTTTTAGTAACTTTACAAACCTTACTAAACTTGATTTATCATACAATAAAATAACTGATTTAACTCCTTTAAGTAAGATTACAAACCTTACTAAACTTGATTTATCAAATAATAATATAACTGATTTAACTCCTTTAAATAATCTTAAGAACCTAACTGAACTTTATATAACAAACAATAAAATAACTGATTTAACTCCTTTAAATAATCTTTTAAATTTAACCAAACTTGCTTTATTCTATAATAACATAACAGACATAACTCCTTTGAGTACTCTTACAAATCTAATTGACCTTGATTTATCAGAAAATAATATATCTGATTTTACTTCTTTAAGTAAGCTTGCAAATTTATCCAGCCTTGGTTTAGTAGATACTTCAATAAAAGATTTATCTCCACTAAGTAACCTTACAAATTTAACTATCCTTGCTCTATCTGGAGATAACTTAACGGATTTATCTTCTTTAAGTAAACTTACAAATTTAACTTACTTTTATTTATCAAGAAACAAAATAACAGATTTATCTTTTTTTAATAAATTTATAAAATTAAAGAGACTTGATTTATCACAAAACAATCCACCACTTGACGCAAATGCATTATCTGCATTAAAAACAGCTTTACCAAACTGCGATATTTTAAACTAGAATTTATAGTCGAGATAATTTTACAACAAATATTTATGTTAAAACATTTAACTTTTAATTCATAATTTAAACAACTTGCTATGTAATTTAATTAAAGTATAAAGTTCAAATATAGATGATTTTTTGACGATAGCAAGTAAATCATCATTAATTTTTCTTTATTCTTTGAACTTTATTTTTTAGAAATTTGCTTTGCAATATTCTTCTATATTATAAATTTATTTAGGGAAGATTAATGAAAAAATCGAACGAAATTATATTTTTGGGTGTATATATAATTAGAAAGTGGTTTTGAGAATAAAAAAAATATATTAATTATTAGGAAGGATTTAAAATTATGATTAAAAAAAGAAAATCTATTTCATTAATTACATCTACAGTTATGACACTATCTATTTTCAACATTTCAACTTTTTCAAGCTTTATTCCTGTAAAGGCTGCTTCTGATACAGTTTTTACAAGTGATAGAATATCTGGAGCTGACAGATTTGAAACTGCTGATAAAATTGCAGATAAAGGATGGACTACAACATCAGATTATGCTGTTATCGCAACAGGTGAAGACTATCCTGATGCATTATGTGCATCACCACTTGCAAAAAAATACAATGCTCCAATAATTCTTACTGAAACAAAAATATTAAGTGATTCAGCTGAAAAAGAACTTAAAAGACTTTCTGTAAAAAATGTTTTTATAGTTGGCGGAACTGCTGCAGTTTCAAGTTTTGTGGAAGATCATATTAAAAGTCTAGGAATTAATACAATTCGTATTGATGGTTTTGATAGATATGATACTTCTATTGCTATAGCCAAATATTTAGACAAGAATCCAAAAGCTATTGCTATTGCAACAGGTAATAATTTTGCTGATGCTCTATCTTTTTCATCAATTGCAGCAATGAATGAAGAACCTATTTTACTTATTGATTATGATTCAATTGATAGTGATACTTATCATTATCTTAATGATGCCAGTTCAACAATAACTACTAGCTATGTCATTGGAGGTACTGGCGTAGTTCCTGATTCTGTATTAAGTTCATTAAAAAATCCTATAAGATTATCAGGGAAAAACAGATATGAAACAAATACTGTTGTACTTAAATATTTTCAAAAGGATTTGAATCTATCTAATGTATATTTAGTTACAGGTAATGATTTTCCTGATGCACTTGCTTCTTCTGTCCTTGCTTCTAAATTAAAAACGCCTGTTCTTCTTGCAGATTCTAATGCTGATCCTTCAACAATATCTTTTGTTAATGATAACACTAAATCAATTAAAAGTATTACTGCAATAGGCGGAACAAATGTAATAAGTGATGACCTTCTAAAAAATGCTTCGGAAAATTTTGTAAACTTTGTAATTCCATTTAGTGAAATGGAATTACAATTTGCAATAGATGAGGTTCTAAATAAAAAAGATTATGGCCCAATATTAAAAAAAGAGATTGATAAAATTACAACCTTAAATTTAAGCGAAAAAAATATAGATGACTTACAAGGGATTCAATACTTTACAAATTTACAATCTTTAAATTTATATAGTAATTATATATCAAATTTAAGTCATTTAAGTAATCTTAGAAATTTAAAAGAACTAAACTTAGAAAATAATTATATATTTGGTGATATTAATGCACTTGGAAATCTTAAAAATTTAACTAAACTTAATTTATCAAACGATAACTATAAAATAACAGATTTATCTGCATTAACCAATCTTAAAAATTTAACTGAACTTGATTTGTCAGTGAATAAGAAAACTCAAAATGCAAATTGTAGTTATGATATAATAATCAAAAATACAGATATAACACCTTTGAGTAACCTTACAAATTTAACTAAACTTAATTTGAATAGCAACAACATTAAAGATATAACTTGTTTAGATAATCTTAAGAATTTAACCGAACTTGATTTGTCAGATACTACAATAACAGATATAGCTCCTCTGTCAAAGCTTACTAATTTAACTAAACTTGATTTATCAAAAAATAATATAACTGATTTAACTCCTTTATCTACGCTTACTAATCTAATTCACCTTGATTTATCATCTAATAGCATTACAGATGTTACACCTTTAGCTGCACTTACTAATTTAACTAGACTTTATTTATCAAATAATCCAATAGATAATACAGATACATTAAAAGCAGCTCTTCCAAATTGTGTTATAAATTATGTTTATTAATTTTTAATTAATTTCATTGGTTAGGTGTGCCTTACAACTATTAAAAAGTAGTTTTGAGACACACCTTTTTCATGAATTAATTTTGCTTTCTATCCAAATATTTGACTAAACTTACAAGATATAATATACTTAAATTAGTTTCGAACATGATTATTTGTATAAAAAATTTAATTTTAGGAAGATGAGCTATGAAATATTTTAATAATATCAACAAATCAAATTCAATTTTTTATAAACAGCCAAATGATTTTAATTTAAATTCAGACAAAGAGATTTTGTCATATGCACTAGGTGCAACAATATATATGGGAGCAGACAGAGATAATCTGATTAAAGACATTTTTTCAGTAAATACATGTTCTGCAGTTATTTGTTTAGAAGATTCCGTTTCATCAGATAAACTTGATCTTGCTGAAAAAAACACATTAAGGTTTTTTGAAAAATTAAATGAACTTATTGAGTGTGATAAAAATTTGTTGGACAAGTTACCACTAATTTTCATTAGATTAAGAAACTTCAGACAGCTTAATATGCTGCTTGAAAATTCATCTCTTGCTGGTTTATGTGGTTTTATTATTCCAAAATTCAGAGCTGATTCAGGAGAAAAATACTTTTCTGTAGTAAAATCATACAATATTTTAAACCATAGAAATTTATATTTAATGCCTATTATTGAAACTCCTGAAGTAATTTTGAAGTCAACTAGAATTACAGAACTATTAACCATAAAGTCTCTTCTAGATACCTACAAGGATTTGGTTTTAAATGTACGAATAGGAGGAACTGATTTTTCAGGCATTTATAGTCTTAGAAGAGGATATAATTTTACTATTTATGATTTAGCTGTAATTAAAGACTGCATAACAGATATTATAAACATTTTTCAAATTGATGGATATGTAATATCTGCACCTGTAAATGAATATTTCAATATTAAAACCAATCTTGATGAAAGCGGGTTTTTTAGAGAAATTCTATTGGACAAAACAAATGGTCTTATAGGAAAAACTGTAATTCATCCATCTCAAGCAGAGATTGTAAATTCACTTTCAGCAGTAACAAAAGAAGAATATCTCGATGCTGAAATAATTATAAATTCTTCATCAGATGGTGTTATAAGAAGCAATTACAGGAATAAAATGAATGAAGTTAAGCCTCATTTTAAATGGGCATATAAAACTATTTTACTTTCTAAAATAATGGGGGTACTCAATGATGGAAAAACATATAAAGACATCCTTAGATTATACAATCAGTCTGCCTATATGCCAGAATCTAATGGTATTGTTGAATTTACAAGAAATTAAGTATAAACTTGACTGGCAGAATCTATTTACAATGGCAGCGAGAAAAAATACAAAAAGAGAGTTTCTTTTTGTAAGTAAGGTACTTGGAAAACACCTTGCGATTAATCCTATTATACTAAAAATCATTGGGGGTATACTATGCCGTCTTTGGATAGAAAAAAGAGAGCTTTATCATGATACTGATACAGATATTTTAGTCAAAGCATTAACTGACATTCAAAATAATCAAAGTATTTCACCTGAATTATCTGAACAAGTTAATAAAATACTCTGCTCCCCTGTTACTTTAAAGCACCGCACACTTTTTATAGGCTTTGCAGAAACTGCTACTGGTATTGCGCAATCAGTATTTAGCAGCAGTTTAAACTCTTACTATATACATACCTCAAGAGAAAACATAACTAAAATAAAACCAAGTATTCTTTTTTGTGAAGAGCATTCACATGCTTCTGAACATATGATATTTCCAATAGATCCAAATATATTTAATGA
>JAUZPN010000173.1 GCA_030705885.1 Bacillota bacterium
CTCTGCAATCTTTTCAATAGTAACTGATGCAGTAACAGGTGCCACTAAAGTTTTAAGCTTTGTTGTTTTTAATAAAACAAGAGCATTTAAAGCTTCAAATGCTTCATCTTTTATTATACCACCATTTTCATCTATTATAACTGCATTTTCTCCATCATCAGACATGTAAATTCCAAGATTAGCATTACATTCCTTAACTAACTTGCTAAGTCCAACTAAATCTCTATATTCATCGTAAAGTTTTACAGATATCCCAAGTTCATTAAATACTTTTGTAACTACATCTAATAATAGTGAGCTTCTAATATTTACAACAATTTTTAATTTTTTATTCTTGATATCTTTAATATCTAAACTATTAATTAAATTTCTAGTATAATATTCAATACAATCAGACATATGATTTATTCTTTTAAATGAATCAGTTGGAACTCTTCTAAAATCTTCTCTGATAAAACTAGTTTCAATTTTTCTTTCAATAATTTTATCAATATCTATACCATCATTATCAAAAAATAAAATATTTACTTTTTGAGGATTGTCAAAATCAACAGCAACATGAATGCCGCCTTGAACTCCAAAAAATTTTGTAGCCTGCCTAGTCATAGAAGTTGTCATTCTTTTCAAATCAATAACTTCAATACCCATTGAAAGTAGTCCTGTAGCAATGGAATATTTAAACATTTGTGCAGCACCATAATCATTACAGCTTATTGCTATTTTTGATCCAGTCTTAAAAATTGATCCATAAGCTGAACCTAATTTAGAAACAAATTCTGGAGTAATATCCACATTTACTTCTCCGCTGATTCCTTTTTTACCAAAGAGTGAACGTGAAAATTTTCCTCCCCATATAATATTTCCTTTAACAGTAGTACTTCCATCTATATGCTTATTAGGCCAGATTTTAATACCTGGTTTAATTACTGCTCTTTCACCAATAAAAGTTTCATCACCAATTGCGCTATCTTCAAAAATAGTTACCCTTGATTCAAGCTGGACTTTCTTGCATAAAACTGAACCCTTAATATCTGCATAATTTCCAATATGACAATTATCAAATATTACACTTCTGTTTATATTAGCTCCTGGAGAAATTGTAATGTTTCTTCCTAATGAGATATAAGGACCTAATTTAGTTCCTGGATATATCTTGCAATTACTCCCTAAGTATACAGGCGGAATTATTTCAGCTTTACTGCTTATTTCACAATTCTCTCCAGCCCATATTCCTTTTTTATATTCTTCTCCTTTAATTTTTACATCAACAAGACCATTTAATATATCAAAATTACATTTACTAAACTGCTCAATATTACCTATATCACACCAATAGCCTTGAGAAACATATCCATATAAAGGCTTTTTATTACTTAACAAAATTGGAAATAAATCATTACTAAAATCGATTTTTTGATTTTTTTCATAATAGGTAAACACCTCTGGTTCTAATATGTAAATACCAGTGTTTACCTTATCACTAAAAACCTCACTCCAGCTTGGCTTCTCTAAAAAGCCCTGAATAGCACCATTTTTATCAGTAATAACTACACCATAATCCAAAGGCACATCTACTTCTTTTATTACAAGTGTAGCAAGTGCTTCTTTTTTATTATGGTATTCAATAGCTTTTGATAAGTTAATATCTGTCAATGAATCTCCACTTATAACTATAAAAGTATCATCGAGAAATTTTTCAGCATTTTTTACACTTCCAGCAGTACCTAGAGGAGTATTTTCAATAAAATATCTTATGTTCACTCCCCAATCCTTACCATCACCAAAATAATTAATTATTTCATCTGGAAGATATTGCAATGTAACACCTATATCAGTTATATTATTTTTCTTTAAAAGTTCAATGATATATTCCATTACAGGTTTTCCCATAATGGGTATCATGGGCTTCGGAATATTGCAAGTTAATGGGCGCAGCCTAGTCCCTTCTCCTCCAGCCATTATGATAGCTTTCATAACTCTCATCTCCCCAAAAATACTTTTTAAAAATAGTTTTTTACATTAATTTAAGGCACAAGAGATTGTATTTTCTGTTTTCTCTTCTCCTTCAATTATCTTATTGTAATCATTAAATTGTTTTATTTCCCAATCAGTACCAGCAGCTTCTTGTTTTACAGTATTATATACATGTACTGTAAGTTCAGCTACTCTATGCCATGAATATTTTTCCATAACTGTTTTGAAACCATTCTGACGCAAATTATTTGATAAATTTTCATCTCTAATTATCTCAATAATAGCATCCTTTATACTGTTCGAATTGTTTGTTATAGTTTTAATTCCATTTACTTTATGCTGTACTATTTCACTAAGGCCGCCAGTATCAGAAACAACAACAGGGCATCCTGCTGCCATCGCTTCAAGTGCAACTATTCCAAAAGGCTCATATAATGATGGAAAAACTGCTGCATTTGAAACTTTATATAATTTGTTTTTAGTTTCATCATCTACATATCCAATAAACTCAAATTTATTTTCTATACACATCGACTTAACCTTACATATTAACTCATCTGTCATAGGTCCTCTGCCGCCAATAATAAACTTCGTTCTATTATAATTACACAGTATTCCTTGTGCTGCTTCAATTAGAAGGTGAATTCCTTTTTCATATACATGTCTTCCAACGAAGAACACTATTTTCTCATCATCCTCAGCATACTTTCTTCTAAACTCTTTCTGTTCAAATTCAATTTTAAAGCTGTTAATATCCACACCATTCTGTATTATCCACATTTTATCCCAAGGCGTTGTAAATAAATCACTCAGCTGTTGTTTCATATAATGACTGCAAACTATAACTTTCCAAGATTCATATGTTAGTAAATACTCAGTAGAGGAGATAAATTTCTGCATTTCTGTCCTGATACCATTATTTCTGCCGTACTCAGTAGCATGAATAGTTGCAACCATAGGTGTAGTATACGCACTTTTAAGAGTTTTTGCAGCAAATGCAACAAGCCAGTCATGACCATGTATAATATCTACTTTACCTATTTTATTAAATAATCTTATTCCTTCTTCAATTATTGCATAATTTTGAAGCATAACTAAGTTAATAAAATTATAAGTATCAATCTCATAATTTCTTACACGATGAACATAAACTCCTTCATCATTTTCTTCAAATGGTATATCTCCTTCACCACATGTGATAACATGAACTTCATGTCCTAATTTATTCAAAGCATGTGATAAAAAATAAACATGTGTTGATAATCCTCCAACATTTTTAGGTGGATATTCCAAAGCTAACATTAGTATTCGCATTTATATTTTCCTTCTTTCTTAAAACATACAAAACAATCGAAATACTCACAATAGAACATTGTATTTATACTACCCTTAGTAACAAAGTTTCTCTAAATTTCTAAAAGAAGCTTTTCTCCGCTATAATTTATAAATTAATTGAAACCAAATGCAACTGTGGAAAGCATAGCACAAAAACTTTCATAGTTTTTTCCAATTATACCATCCCTATTTATAGTATACCGTTTTATTATGATTTTTTCAACTGTTTTTAAATTTATATTATAATTATTTTGATATAATATTTAGACATTATTAATAATTTGAATTATACTATCCTTGGTCTCAAATTTCTAATAAATTCCTGAAAGGAGCTTCTCATTGCTATCATTCACAAATTAATTGGAACTAAATGTGACGAGGAAAGTATATATACTTATTATTTATTTTACCACATCTTGCCTATTATTTAATAGTAATAATTTCATAATTTTAAAAAACCTTATTCATTCTTAACTCTCAACTCTCAATTCTCAACTGTATATAAAATTAAGGCACTCCATAATTTCATAGATTTTATATTTTATATATAGTATAATAATATGAAAAAGGAGTTGATTAAATGAATTTTATAAAAACTGCTGCAGCTTGTCCTATAACAACTGTAGCAAATATAGATAGTAATTTAGATAATATAAAAGAATGTATAAACAAAGCAGCTGACCAAAAAGTTAAGTTTATTGTATTTCCTGAATTATCCATAACTTCTTATAGCTGCGGGGATTTATTTTCACAACAGCTGCTTATTAATAAAGCATTAGCTTCTGTAGAAGAACTATGTAAATTCAGCATAAACAAAGATATATTAATCGCAGTTGGAGGACCTTTAGTATATAACTCTTGTCTTTATAACTGTGCATTTATCATGTTTGAAGGAAAAATACTAGGAATAGTACCTAAAAGTTACATACCAAACTACTCAGAATTTTACGAGAAAAGATGGTTTACTGAAGGTCTTAATCTAACAAATAAATTAATTAATATTTCTTTTCAAAGTAATATTCCTTTTGGTACAGACTTAATTTTTACTTATGGAGTATTTAAGTTTGCAGTAGAAATATGCGAAGATTTATGGACTGTTATACCGCCAAGCAGCTACCTAAGTCTTATGGGTGCTAATATAATTGGTAATCTCTCTGCTTCAAATGAAATTGTCAGCAAAGCAGAATACAGAAGAAACCTTGTTTTATCTCAAAGTGCTAGATGTATATCTTCTTATATTTATTCATCATCAGGAGTTTTTGAATCTTCTACAGACATATTATTCAGCGGACATTTGATAATTGGAGAAAATGGCACCATGCTATCAGAAAACAAAAGATTTCAAAGAGAAAATGAAATTATTACTTCAATTATTGATGTTGATAAACTTAACAATGAAAGATTAAAAAATGTAAGCTTTAGGGATAATTTAAATTCAATTAATCTGTCTAGCAGAGAAATAGCTTTTGAATTTAAAGATATAAATATCACAGACTTTGACAGGTTTATTGACAAACATCCTTTTGTTCCTTCAAACGAATCATTAAGAGAAGAAAGATGTAAAGAAATTTTTAATATTCAAGCATCTGCTCTTGCAAAAAGATTAACTCACACTAAATCAAAAAGAGCAGTAATAGGAATTTCTGGAGGATTAGATTCTACTTTAGCACTTTTAGTAATATTAAAAACCTTTAAACTTCTGAATTTACCTTCAGAAAACATAATCACCATTACTATGCCAGGCTTTGGAACTACAGATAGAACTTACACAAATGCAATTAATTTATGTAAAAATATAGGAACTGATTTAAGAGAAATAAATATAACAGATGCCTGTATTCAACATTTTAAAGATATAAAACATCCAATCGAAAGCTATGATATTACATATGAAAATGTTCAAGCTCGTGAGAGAACTCAAATACTTATGGATATTTCCAATAAAGAACATGGCATTTTAGTTGGAACAGGTGATTTATCTGAATTAGCTCTAGGATGGTGTACATACAATGGAGACCATATGTCTATGTATGCAGTTAACTGCTCAGTACCAAAAACATTAGTAAGATTCTTAGTAAAATACGTCGCTCAAAAAGAAGTAGATGAAGAAACTTCAAAAATTCTTTTAGATATTTTAGACACCCCTGTAAGTCCTGAATTATTACCTAAAGATAATAATGGAGAAATAGCACAAAAAACTGAAGATATTATAGGTCCATATGAATTACATGATTTCTTCTTATATTATTTCATTAGACAGGGAGCTGAACCAGAAAAAATTAAATTTTTAGCTGAACATGCTTTTAAAGATATTTATGATGTGGAAACAATAAATTTTTGGTTTGATAAATTTATAAAAAGATTTTTCAGACAGCAATTTAAACGTTCTGCAATACCAGATGGTCCAAAGGTAGGATCTATAAG